>JANQFW010000051.1 GCA_028277625.1 Candidatus Gastranaerophilales bacterium
CTTAAAGAAAGCAATAAGTTACTAATACTATTAAAGTTAATCGATTGGAAAAAATGTGAAAAACTCCTTAGAAACGTTCATAAAAATGACATAAATCCCCAGGGCGGTCAAAAAGCATATGATAATATAAAAATGTTTAAAGTTATGTTATTGCAGCAATGGCATAGTTTAAGCGATGAACAGACAGAAGAAGCTGTAAAGCGTAAAGTACAAGCTCAATTTACATTTAAAGCAATTTGTTCTAACCTGCTAAAAGCTGCAAATAAACTACTTGCAGGAAAATTTAAGCCTATTTATGCTATAAGGAAATCAGGCAAAAATCAGCCTGATTTCCTTATAGCATAAAAAAATTTTTCAAATTTATCAAAAAAAATGAATCAAAATTAAACTTGTGAAGTTGGATTTTCAAGTTATGCAATGCTCTTTTTTAATAGTTTTTTATTATTTGATTCTTTTTAAAAGTAAGAGTTAAAATTATGCTAAATACAATGCAAACAATAGAAAAGCCGACTAGGGTTTCGCATAAGCCAAAGTATTGAGCTGAAAGACCAGTTAATAAATTTCCAATAGGTATCATTCCACCAAACACAAGAGTTGATATTCCCATAACCCTTCCACGGTATTCATCTTCAATACTTGATTGAATTATTGTGTTGCTTGTAGAGAAGTATGTAACTATTCCAAACCCAGTTAATGGCAATAAAATCAGGCTAAAATAATAATGCTTAGTCAGAGCAAGAAGAATAATTGAAATACAAAATATTAATAAGCCAATATAAACAAAGTAATTTCTTTTTTTACTATTTCCTAGATATGCTACAAATAGTGCTCCAAATAAAGAACCTATACCATTAAAAGAAACCATCATAGCATAGCCTTTTTCTTGTTGCATCAATAAATCTTTTGCAATCGCAGGCAATAAAATTGTATATGCAGATCCGAATAAGCCCATAATCATCATTAATAAAAGCAGATGTAAAATAATTTTGTTTTTTCGAACGTAAGAAAAGCCGTTCATAAATGAATTTATTATAGATTCTGAAGTATGGCAAACCTCTGCACTAATTGATTTTATACGTGTTAATACACCTAAAATAGGTATAATAGCTATTGCATTAGATAGAAAACATATTCCCATATTGAATTTAACCATTAACGCACCAGCTATTGCGGGACCTATCATTCTTGCTGCATTTACAATGGATGAATTTAATGCTATTGCATTATTTAAGTCATTTTTACCTACCATATCAACCATAAAAGCCTGCTTTGTAGGGAGGTCAATAGCAAAAATAATGCCTGAAAGTACTGCAATGAGCATAATATGCCATATTTCTAATAAGTTAAAATATGCTAAAAATGCTAAAATAAAAGCTATAATCATAGCTAATACTTGTGTTCCAATTAAAATAATTCTTTTAGGATATCTGTCAGCTAAAACACCACCTAACGCAGATAAAAATAATAAAGGAAATGTATTTAAGGCTGCAATAAAACCAAGTAAGAATCTTGAGCCGGTTAAATCATAGATTAACCAGCTTAAGGCTGTTTGTTGAATCCAAAATCCTAATAATGATATAGACTGCCCAGTAAAGAATAGTCTAAAGTTTGTGTTTCTCAATGAGACAAAAGTTTTTTCCAGTAAATTAAACTGCATATATCCTACTTACTCATCAATTAGATCAGGTTGAACTTCAGTTTCAAATGTTCTGCCCCACGGTAATTTTACCTCTATCTTGTCAATAGGTAAATATGTTTTTTTCTGTATTTTTTGAATATAAGGTTCAAGGCATTTCTTTATTGTTTCTATATTTACATCTTGATGATTCTCTCTTATTGTTTGTCTGCAATTGGCTTGGTATGCCCAGTCATCAATAAGTCTTGTGGCTAAAGTTTTTTTAAGTTTGTTTTCGTTAAAATTATCATATTTTTTTGCAATATAGGTATTTAATCCCATAGAAATTACACTGCCTAATGTATTTCCTGTTGTATTCCATCCTGCATAACCTAAAATATTTGCAAAACAGTTATTCTCTGTGCCTAACATCTTTTCTACAAGTAAATTATCAGATCCATTAGCAGAAGAAAGATCTGCTAGAATAATTGGCTTGCTTGAGCTGTTTATTACTTCTGCACAAAATTCGATTGTTTTAGGCGATGTTTGCTCTGTGTATACATTCAAAGCATGATCATTTTGCTCTTGCTCAGGAGTGTGTACTAATAGAATTAGATCAGCATTGGCTTTACTCGTTGCAATTTTAGCACCGGCAAGACTTATGTGATTTTGAACCGCTTGTGATATCTTTTTGTCTTCGTATCTTGAGATAACATTGCCACCATTTGCTGTAGAGTATAAAGGATAAATACTTATTGTATCGTTATTTTCTTTAATAATAGAGCGAATAAGCAGTGACGAAATAATTTCATCTGCACCAGTATGAATTTTGCAGTGACTTGATAAGTTTTTATTTTTTATTAAAGTATTTATTTTTTCTGCTTCTATGATGTTCAAACCCGCTTGAGCTGTGTCGTCTTTAGAAAATATTAATTCATCAAAGAGACCTGCTTCTAGCCAATTTAGGTATTTTTTATTAATTAAAAAATTACGCTCGCGTGTCTCTAGGTAGTCTTTTAAAATATCTTCGGGTATTTGGTCTTTAATAGCATCCAGCTCTTTTTTATTAATCTGTTTTTCAATTAATTTATGATATGCAACTGAATAGTTAAAGATTAATTTTCCGTATTTATCCCAGTATAGCTTTTCTTCTTCATTAATATTACTATCTGAAACTCTCATTATGCTACTAAATGCATATACTTTAGCATTTTTTAACGCTTTATTATTTTTAAATTCATAAATATAAGATTCTAAATCTGATAAAATTTTGCAGGAATCTTTATCTATTCGCCTTGAAGGAATTAAGCCGCCGTAGGCAATGGTATCTAAGCTGCATATAATAGCATCAATCTTAATATCTATAGATCTTATCCAATTTAATATTTCATTGACTTTGGCAATATAACTTAAGCCTCCTAGTAGCTCCCTTGGTGGCATTAAAGTATTTATATTTTTATTTATTTCTGCTATTTGCAACGGTAACAAGTAACAAACAGGACGATTATCCAGAGGGATAACTAAAATATTATTTTTTCTTTTTGTCAATGCTAGGGTCTCTTAAATTTCTTAACATTAAAGGTGCTTGATTGTTATAAAACATACTGTTTTCAACAGCTCCTTCATAAGCTTCTGGTTGACCTTCGTTCATTTGGTTAACTGTATTTATTGTTCTTAAAAAGTCTGTATTTGTTCCTGGTAGGGCTGGTCCTAGTAGTGGAATTTTAGATTTTTTTTCAGGAGGAATCATTACAACTGCATTGTTTTGAGATTCTCTTCCGTTAGCTGCCATTATTTTAGCAAGTTTTAAGTCGCTAAAGTCAGGGTTTTTCCACACTGCTACTTCAAAAAATAGCATTTTACCTTCCAGCTTTTTGTCTTCAGATATTTCTAGTTCTACTTCAAGTACGCCCTTGGGTGGTATTATACCTTCGGTTGTTTTAAGATCTTCACCCAGCCTTAGTTTTTTACCATAAAACAAATCTGCACCTTTATTTTTAAACGATGTTGCCAAAGATACATAGCTTCCGGCTTCTGCCTGTATTAAAAATTTATTTTTTTTACCTAAAATTATTCTGGTTGGCTTATATGCTTTTGGAAAATTTCTTGTAAATAGTAAATTTCTTTTTCTTTTATGCGACTTAAAATTAATATCATCAGCCCAAACAGGTGACATCAGCACAGATAAAAGAAGAAATATTGATAAAAATCTTTTCATAAACTCCACCCTTTTAAATACTCCTCCACTCTCAATATTATAATATATAATTATATTTCATGAACCTATATTTTGAACAGTAAAAAAAATTCTGTACTATTTCTGTACTATTATAGAATGGGTAGAAATGCGAAAATGTAAGGATTGAATATGAACTTTAGTACCAAACAATTAGTAGATATATCCCAAGGGAAGCTATTAATAAATAATAGACTGCCGGGGGAGTATAAAATATCAACAGATACAAGGACAATAAACTCTAAGAATATATTTTTACCCCTTGTAGGTGAGAAGTTTGACGGGCATAATTTTTTAGATAAAGCGGTATCAAATGGGTGTAAGTGCGCATTTGTTGCAAAGGGTTCCGCAAATAACATTAATCAAGATATAAAAGATGCTTTTGATTTTTTAATAGAGGTCGATGATACTTTAGAGACTTATTTAAAATTTGCTAGCTATTACAGGCAAAAAATTAACCCTTTTGTTATTGCAGTTACAGGAAGCTCTGGTAAGACAACTACAAAAGAAATGTTATATGCAGTGTTATCAGAAAATTTTAAAACTCATAAGTCTTTACTAAATCATAATAACGAAATTGGATTATGCCAAACATTATTGAATATGCCTGAAGATACAAAATACCTTGTGTTAGAAATGGGCATGAGGGGATTAGGAGAGATTGAGCTCTTATCAAAGTATGCAGAGCCAGACATTGCTATAATAACTAATATTGGCACTGCTCATATAGGCAGGTTAAAAACTATAGAAAATATTGCAAAAGCTAAGTGTGAAATTATCAAATATGCCAAAGAAGGCGCGTATTTGATCTATAGAAGTATAGACCTCGTAAAAGATACTGTTGAAAGTTGGAGTGGCAATTTTTTACCAGTAGGTGATTATAAAATTTTGAATATGGAAAAAGATAAAACTATATTTGAGTATAAAAATAATAATTATCAAATACCTATTGGCGGGGAGTATAATGTTCAAAATGTTTTATTTGCTATAGAAGCAGGGGTAATTTGTGGATTAAGTGTTGAGCAGATAAATAATGGGCTTAAACAATATCAGACAGTAGGCCAGCGATGGAAAGAATTTAACTATAAAAATAGTATAAAACTAATAAATGATGCTTATAATGCCAATCCAGATTCTATGGAAGCAGCAATAAAAGCTGTTATAGATATTCATAAAGGTAAAAATATCCAGCTTGTACTCGGAGATATGGCAGAGCTTGGTGCAGATGTCGATAAATACCACATTAAAATTGGGGAATTTATAAATAATCTACCTATAAGTGAAGTAATCTCTGTTGGTGATAAAGCAAAAATAATTACAGATTGTATCAATAATGAAAAAATTAAAACAAATTCTTTTAATCAACATATAATGGTAGTAAAATACTTAAAAGAGAATTTAAAAGATAATACTGTTGTGTTATTTAAAGCATCAAGGGCAATGGCTTTTGAAAAAATAATTGAAGAGTTGATATAAATAGCGTTTATGCGGGTAGGAGTGTTATTGTGTATATTATTGCAACCTGTTTAATATCTCTGATATTGGTTTTGCTAGCAGGTAAACCCTTTTTAAATATTTTAAAAGAAAATTTGTATAGACAATATATAAGAGAGGAAGGACCGGCTTCTCATCAAAAAAAAGCTGGTACACCTACAGGTGGTGGAATACTTATTGTTTTATGCTCGTTTATTGCGTCATCAGCAGGGCTGTTCTTGCTTAAGACAGTTACTTTATATTCTCATATTGTATTATTATCGTTTTTACTTTATTCACTTATTGGGCTAAAAGACGATTATGACAAGATAAATAAGCAGCAAAATAAAGGTTTAAGTGCTAAAGGCAAATTAATGCTGCAATTTGTTGTGGCACTGATACCCTCTTTTTATATTACATTCACAGGCCAATCTTATATAGATATTATGGGTTATTCTTTAAATTTAGGAATATTATATCCGTTTTTTGCTGCATTTGTTATCGTTGGCACGTCTAATGCTGTTAACTTAACAGACGGCCTTGATGGTCTTGCTGCCGGCACAGCCTCAATAGCTTTGGCAGCAATGACTATAATATTTATTATAAGTGGTCGATATGAGTTAGCTATTATATCAGTTGCGGTGATGGGAGCATGCTTGGGATTTCTTAAGTTTAACAAGCATCCTGCACAAATGTTTATGGGAGATACGGGAAGCTTAGGGCTTGGAGGCTTAATTGGAACTCTTGCTGTTGTTGGTAAAATCGAGCTATTATTGATTTTAATCGGTGCTGTATTTGTAGCAGAAACTTTATCTGTTATTTTGCAGGTTATAAGCTTTAAAACTACAGGAAAGCGGGTATTTAAAATGAGCCCGCTACATCATCATTTTGAGCTATGCGGATGGTCAGAAAAGAAAGTTGTTTATTCTTTTTGGCTAGCGGGTGCTATATGTGCATTTGCTGCTTTTATTATTAAATTTTATTTAGGTTAAGAAAAGTGAAAAATTATTTTAAAAATAAAAATATAACAATATTAGGGCTTTCAAAAAGTGGTATATCTTGTGCAAAGTATCTTGCCAGTATAGGTTGTAATTGTACAATTAGTGAATATAATGCAGAAACATCATATAGCAGCGAAGAATTAAACGAACTTAAGGGCTTAGGGCTACAACTGGAAATTGGTGGACATAAAGATGAAACAATATTAAATGCTGATATTATAGTTACCAGTCCAGGTATACCCCCACATGCCCCAGTAAAACAACTAATAAAAGAAAATAATATAGAAATCATAAGTGAAGTTGATGTTGCCTTTTTAAAATCTGACAAGCCCTTTATTGCTATAACCGGTACAAATGGCAAGTCTACCACAACAAAGCTGGTTTCAGAAATCTTAACCAATGCAGGCTTTAAGGCTCCGGCATGTGGCAATATTGGCCTACCTATTACTTCTCTTTTAAATACAGATATTGATTATTTTGTGGCAGAAGTTAGTTCTTATCAGATAGACACAAGCCAATATTTTACACCTGAAATTGCTTTATTTCTAAACTATTCTCCTGATCATATAGATTGGCACGGCAGCAAAGAAGAATATTTTAAGGCTAAAGAATCTTTATTTACAGGTAAAAATCAACCTTTATATTCTGTTTTAAATGCAAAAGAGCCTAATGTTAAAAATATTAGTAAAAAAATATCTAAAAATATTTTTTATTTTGATGATGAATCAATTGATAACTCTGTATTTATAAAAGATAATAAAATTTTTAGTAATATAGAAAATAAAAAACAAGAAATAATTGCTATTGAAGAAATCAAAATACCAGGAAGTCATAATTTGCAAAATATTATGGCTGCTGTTGCCATTGCAAGCATCTTAAAGATAGATACAACAGTTATCAAAAATACTATTATTTCTTTTAATTCGCCTGAACATAGGCTTGAGTATGTTGATACAATTGATGGCATTGATTACTATAATGATTCAAAAGCTACAAATTGTGATTCTGCCATTGTGGCGTTGAAGGCATTTAAAGATAAAGGTTGCGTGCTAATTGCAGGAGGCAAAGATAAAGGAACAAGCCTTGATGAATTTGTTAATAATTTAAAAATATCAGCTAGGGCAGTTGTATTAATAGGTCAGGCCACTGAAAGATTTGAAACTGAAATGAGAAAAGCTGATTATCAAAACATATATAAAGTAAACTCCTTAGAAGAAGCTATAGATCATGCAGGAAGCTTAAACATAGCAACGGTTTTATTTTCTCCGGCATGTGCAAGCTTTGATATGTTTAAAAACTTTGAAGAACGAGGAAAAGCATTTAAAAATTATGTCGCAGCAAAGAAAAATTCAAAATAATAAATATAAAAAGCCAGTAAAAGCAAAGCCAAAAGCAAAGAAAAATGTTAAGGTATTAGATCCTCCTGATAAGCCTTTATTAATAATAATTTGCTGTATTGCTTTAGTTGGATTGCTTTTTGTTTTTAGTGCGGGTGCGCCTGAGGCTGCTGTAATTCCTAATAAAAACTCTGCGTATTTTTTAATTAGGCATAGTGCTTTTTTATTTCTGGGATTTATATTTTTATTTGGTATTTCAAAAGTTAACTATAAAAAACTTAAAGATATAGCACTACCCTTTAGTATAGTTGTTTTGCTTCTTGTGCTTGCAACTTACATACCTTCGATGGGTAAGTTAAATTATGGTGCAACAAGGTGGCTGGTGATAGGTGGTATACCGTTTCAGCCCTCGGAGTTGGCAAAACTTGCTACTATATTGCTTATTTCTTCTACTATGATAGGTATAAAGCACTTGATAAGCAAAAAATTTATGGCATGTTGTTTTTTGGTAGGCTTAACAGCCCTACTTATATTAAAGCAGCCAAATTTAAGTATGTTTATAATGATTGCACTAACTTCAGGGGCTTTGATGCTTGTGGGCGGAATGTCTCCTCTTTTGCTTTTTGGTACAGGAGGCCTAGGCGTGGCTTTTGTTTCTTTTCATATGCGATCTAATGAGTATCAATGGGATAGAATTGAGGGCTGGTTGAATCCTTGGAAATTTGCTCATACCCTTGGGTATAATCTTATTCAATCTTGGTATGCAATAGGTTCTGGTGGGTTTTTCGGAGTAGGTTACGGCAATTCTAAGCAAAAACTTTTCTGGTTGCCATTTGCTCATACAGACTTTATATTTGCTGTTATTGCAGAAGAGTTGGGCTTGGTTGGGTCGTTAGTTGTTATTGGTTTATTTGTAGCATTTATTTATAGGGGCTTTTTTATTGCAAACAGATGCCCTGAAATGTTTGGTAAGCTTGTAGCATTTGGTATTACTTTTTCTATTGGTGTGCAAACCTTTATCAATATTGGTGTTGCAACAGGCACTTTGCCTGCTACTGGTGTAACATTACCATTGATAAGCTATGGAGGCTCATCAGTACTTACAACAATGATAATGCTTGGTATTTTATTGAATATTTCCAGGCTAAAAAAAGATAGTGTAAAGGTTGGCAATAATGGAAAATAAAATTAATATTATAATATCAGGTGGAGGGACAGGTGGACATATTTATCCAGCAATTGCTATAGCGCAAAAGTTAAAGCAAGATAATGATATTGAGAATATTTATTATATTGGTTGCCCTAATAATATGGAAAAAGACATTGCTGCTCAGGAAGATATTGATTTTCTACCTGTTTCTGTGTCAGGTATGCCCAGAAAAGTAAGTTTTAAGTTTATTAAATGGATTTTTCAATTAATAACAGCAAGTATAAAAGCTGTTGGTTACTTAAAAAAATATAAGCCTAATGTTGTTGTTGGTACAGGTGGTTATGTTAGTGGTCCGGCCTTAATTGCTGCTAAATTGTTAAATATTCCGTTTATTATTCACGATGCAGATGCGCATCCAGGTATTGTAAGCAGGGTAACTGCTCCTTATGCTGCGACTGTATCTGTGGCATTTGAAGAAGCAAAAAAGTTTATAAAATCAGATAGTATTTTTGTTAATGGAAACCCTGTAAGGCAAACTTTTTCCTCTATATCTAAAAATGAAGCTATAGCTCAATTAAACTTAGGGTCTAATACAAAAATATTATTAATAATCGGCGGATCCCAAGGGGCTAAATCTTTAAATGATGCGATGAAAACTATTGTACAAAGTCTTGTAGAAGAACATAAGTTTTTGGTCATACATCAGACAGGTAAAAACAAACATGATCAGTATATTGAAGAGCTAAAATCTATTTGTCCTGAGCTACTGTCAAATCCTAATTATATAGTCATGCCTTATTTTGATAATACAGCTTTATTATACGCAGCTGCTGACTTGGCTATTACAAGGGCAGGTTCATTAACACTTTCAGAACTGTGCTTAAGTGCATTGCCTTCTATTCTTGTACCTTATCCTTATGCAGCGGCAGATCATCAAAGGTATAATGCCAGAGCTATGGAAAAGTCAGGGGCTTCTGTTTACTTGGATGACAAGGACTGTAATGCTGATAATTTAATGAATTTTATTCTTGATTTGCTGAATAATGAAAATAAGTTGTTAAAGATGAAAGATTCAGCTAAAATACTCGCAAAGCCTTACGCAACTGAAAATATAGTAAAATTAATTAAAGATATAGCAAAGTAAAATAGTTTAAATTGGTAAAATAAGTTGGAGTTTTGAATGAGATTAATATTATTATTAGGTTTAATAACTTTTTTAGTATCGTTTTTTAAAAAATTATTATTAAAAACACGTATCGGGCTTGAAAATATACCCGCTATAGAGCCTGAAGAGTTAAGAAGTACTTTGTCTAAGCCTGGGCATGTGCTTATAGATGTGAGAAATAAGCTTGAATATAAAAGCAAGCATATTTCTGGATCTCAAAATATACCATTTACAAATTTAAAAGCTCAACAACATAATTTGCCTACTGATAAAACAATAATTCTTATTTGCAGTGATCAAGTAAAGAGTGTGCAAGCTTATAAAAATTTAAGTACAAACGGCTTTTTACAGCTAAAAGTATTAAAAGGTGGCTTAAATAATTGGCAAAAGCTTGGGTACTCTTTTGATAAATAAGTATATTTAAAAATATTTTTAATAAAATAAAAGGTTTAATTCTTTAAATGAAAATAACATATTCATTAAAGCTTATATTATTTGCGGTTTTTATATTTTGTCCTTTTTACTCTGCTCTATCGCATCCACATGGCTGGATAGAGAATTCAATTGTTTTTATATTTGAAGAAAAACAATTAATAAAAATAAAAACAAACTGGAAACTCGATGAAATGAATAGCCTGATGCTAATTAAAGCCGTAGACAGCAATGCTAATGACAAGCTTGATGCAGTTGAGAAAAATCAGCTGGAGTGGGAGATAAATAAATTTGTCCTTGAAAACATGGCAAATAAAAACTATTACAGCTATATAAAGTTTGATAATACTCCATTGCCCTTCAAACCAAGGGAGTTTGCCTTTATAATTGATGATAATGATATTATAACCATAAATTTTACTGTCAATTTTGATACACCGCTTGATTTGTCTTTAAAGCCATTGTCAGCAAGCTTTTATGATGAAAGCTATTATTACTATGTTTATTTTAATGAAAAAAATCCTGCTTCTTTTGCCGGGACGAACCCCAATAATTGCAAATATAAAATTGATGAGGATTTGCAAAACCTTTATTATTATAAAACAGTGCCTCCTCAAAGGATAAAAGTACATTGTATGGATTAAATATATGAAAAAGTATTTTTTAGTGTTTATATTCTCATTATTTATTTTTAGTGTTTATTCTGTTGCTCAGCCTGTTACTGCGGCTGGGCCTGCACCTGCTAAATCAGAAATTCAAGTCAACCCTGTTAAAATCATTTTTTCTGAGGTCTTCAAAGTCCAAAGAAAGCTTAATTTTGAGATTACTAAAACTTTAAGGAAAATAAAAAAAGAAAAAGATCCAAAAGTGCTTGCTATAGGCCTATTTTTTGCTTTTTTATATGGTAGCCTTCATGCTTTAGGGCCTGGGCATTCCAAGGCTATTATAGTTTCTTATTTTATTTCTAATGAGGAAAAACTTAAAAAAGTCCCTATTATGGCTTATCAGATATCAATGACACATGTTATCACTCCTATTCTATTTGTATTACTGGCTAATCTTTCTTTACGGCAGATAATATCCGATCCTGATAAGCAAATTTACTGGTTTAAGTTTATAAGTTTTCTTTTAGTTATAGGTATTGGGCTTTTTATGTTGATTAACAAGCTGATAAATATAAAAAAAGATGCTTGTAGCTGCAAGCATAATTCAACAGCCCTTGCTTTTTCTGCCGGGTTAGTGCCTTGCATCGGGTCGCTGTTAATATTACTTTTTACTGCTGCTAGTAAAATGTTTTATGTGGGTGTAATGCTTGTAATCGCCATTGGCCTGGGTATCGGAACTACTATTACCATGGTAGGCTTGTTATCTTTTTACTTCCGTAAATTAATTACGTTCAATAAGTCTAATAATGTTATTCAAATATTGTTAAAAATAATGGAATTTGCAGGACCTGTTTTTATAATAATATTTGGAATCATTATGTTTGCCGGACTATTTAGCTAAGAACTACTAATTTTTGTTTTGGCTTCAGTCCTTTCAGGTATACCAATTGACCCTAAACCTTTTTTTATTTCTGCTTCAAGCTTTTCTTGAAATTTATCCAGAAGCAAGGTAGGGGTTTTAGGTTTTTTCAACTCATCGTCAGAATTTGTCAAAGTATTTTTTAAGGCGGTAGTTAGCTCGCTTTGGTAAAATGAACTACTTTTTTGTAAGTGGTCAGGCGTTATATCAGCTACTTGTTGAACTTTCCATTCAGCAGTTAAATTCCTAAGATGTCCTCGTAAAACCTTAGTTGCTTTTTCAACTCCTGCTGCACCTAAAAGTTGTGCATAAGCTTGTATTAAACTATGGTAAATTTTAAGACTTTCCTTGCCAAGCTTTAGCCTTCCGAATTCCTTGACTTCGTCTCTGGTGTAAAGTGGACGGTCATTAACAAAGTTATCCATAACCATTTGGCTTTTTTTACTTGGCTTGTTATCTTCAAGTTTAGGTTCTTTATTTTTATCAACATCAAATCCTTTTGATTCGCTATTGGTGTGAACATCTTTTTTCATATTGACTGGACGACCGTCAATAAAATCACTCAAAGTTCTTTCAGCCTTTTTTTTCACTTTACTATCGTTACATTTAGATTCCTCACTCTTATCGGCGCCATCTTTTATTTTGATTGGATGGCCTTCGATAAAACTATTTAAAACCTTTCTGCTCTTTTTGCTTAATTCTATAGGGTTTTGCTTGGGTTTATCATCGTCCCAGTTTTCGGGCTTTGTATATGTGCTACGAAGCCATTTAGGATAATCTTCTTTACTGCAAACAAAGTTTAAAACATCTATCATTTCAGGTTGACTAGATATAGCTTCAATAAACCCCCTGATATCTTTGGATATAGAGTTAGCAACTATTTCATTTTCATCCTCTCGTTTTGCTATTCTTTCCGAGTTGAATCTATATTTTAACTTTATATTTTCCCACACTCCAGGTTTGCGCTTGGCTGCTTCTTCTGCTACAAATCCGTCAAGCAAATCTTTTGTCATATTACTAACATCAGCTTGGCTAAAAGCTTCTCCAGATTCCTTTCCTTGACTAACTATAGCAGAAAGTTTTAGCAGCACATTATTTATTACACTTGTTGCTTCAGGCTTATCCGGAGCCCATTCTTGAACTATTTTGCTTATGTCAAATTCTTGAGGAGTTTGCTTGCTTGCATTTAAGATATGCTCGACAGCTTCTTTATAACCTTTTTTATTGTTTTTTATTACATAGTGAACGTCGTTAATAATTTCAGCTTAGTTTTTAGCGTCTTTTCTTACTCTTCCTTCTCTTCCCTCTTTTGTTAATCTATCTTGAAAGTCAACAATTCCAGGTAGAAAATCTGCTGGAATCATTACCGGTGCTGCAATAGAGTTAAAGCCATATTTCATATATGAGGCATAGCCGGATATACCAGAGCTGCTACTTATAACTCTTATGCAGTGTCTTACGCCTTTGGTAAAAGTATTGTACTTACTAAAGCTTACGCAAAACAATTAAGTCTTGGGTATAATTAAATTCATTTTCTTCTTCTAAAGATCGTTTACTTATACTTCTTAAAGAGCAGTGTCTTTTGTACACTGCATTAAAGTCAAATTCTATTCGTCCTAACGTTTTCTTTTTAATATATTGTTCAGAGATTGGCAATTTGTTGACATGCTCTAAGTCATCACTTGTTAAATCTTTTCTAAGTTCTTCAAGTCGTTTGCGAAAGGGGCCTGATTTATTTAGTGCATTATATGCTTCAACCCCATTTGATATCAAAGAAAAGAAGTGCCTGGTTATTCCATAGGGTGCCCAGAGGCGTTGAGTGGCTACTCTGTTGGAATATGCTCCAGTTAGATCACCTGCTACAAAGTCAGACTGTAGTGAGTATTTCCAGCCTTCCGTATTTAGCATGAAAGATATAACTTTGCAGGTTTGAAGTGTATGGCAAAGGTCTCTATCCTTTTTGCCTTGGAGTTTTTGAACAATTTTTCGAACATTTAATTGTGGATTTCCAGGTAAATTAAGTTGCCCTATATGAGTTTTATTAAAACAAAGCTTGGGATTTATTGGAGATGTGCCTTGAGATTTATTTGATGTATCAGAAGATTCTGCGCTGGAGCTTGTTGATGTTGCATAATCCCAGGAATTTGGTGGGCTTGATGCATAAGTTCCTATTAAAAAGCTTGCTGATCCATTAGATGCCACAATCAATGCTGTTTAATAAGATTGTTATTTTTTTTAAGATTATTTCTCTGTCACAAAAAGCATCTTTTACCTAACAGGAATTTCTCGTAAAAACTCAGCGCAATCTTCGGGAATGGCAATATTAATAAACATGCCAGTTGCAAGCTCAAATCCTGCTGCCATAGTTAATTTAGGGATAAGCTCCATATGCCAATGATAATATTTATCAGGACTCTCATGAACAGGTGCGGTATGAATATAATAGTTATAAGGAGGATTATCCAACCCAACATAAATCTTATGTAGAACAGCTTTCCATACTTGTGCAAGTTCTTCCAGCTGTGAATTGCTTAACACTTCATATCTTGCACTATGAAACTTTGGTGCAACCCATGTCTCAAACGGTATCCTTGACCAATAAGGCGCAAAAGCTATAAAGTTGTCAGTTTCATAAACAATTCTTTTTTTCTCTTTAATCTCATTTTCAATAATATCGCAATATATGCAACTTAAAGTCTGGTCATAATGCTCTTTTGCACCAATAATTTCATTTTGAACGTTAGTAGGTATAATAGGTATAGCAAGTACCTGGCTATGAGGATGAATAAGTGTTGCGCCTGCTTCTTTGCCATTATTTCTAAATATAGTAATATATTCAATAGCATTTTCCTGAGATAAAACTAAATACCTGTCTCGGTAAGATTTTAAAACAGCATACGTCTCTTCATCAGTAAACAAAGCAATATTTTTAGAATGATGATCTGTTTCAATAATAACCTCAGCCATCCCGGTTGCATACCCAGAAACCTTTAAACCTTTATTACTATTGCTAGGCTTGAAGTTGCCATCCATATTAAGAGCAGCATACTTATTAGGGACAACTCTTAAAGACCATCCAGGTTTATCAGGCAGGCTCTCTTCTTTTCTATAAGCCATAACCTCTGGAGGAGTTGTATATTCATTACCCGAGCAGAAAAAACAGCCCGGATCATGCGGAGTTCCTTCATTTAAGCTATCACCATCTATTAATTGAGTCTCAGGTCGTCTTGCTCTTTCAGTTGCGATAATTACCCAGCTTTTAGTAATAGGATCTCTTCTCATTTCTGGCATGAAAACTTATCCTTCCTCTCTCAAAATATCTTTATATAGCTTTTCATACAATTCTGCACTTTTTTGCCATCCAAAATCACAGCTCATAGCGTTCGTAATAATTTTATCCCATAAATTTTTATTTTCAAAATACTTACAAGCTGTTTTTATTGTACTTAGTAGCTCAGCTGTAGAGTATTCTTTAAACATAAAGCCATTTCCTGTTTCATCAGAAGAAAAATCAACTATTGTATCAGCAAGACCACCAGTTTTTCTGACTATAGGTATAGTTGCATATTTTAAAGCGATCAATTGACTCAATCCACAAGGCTCAAATTTGCTGGGCTGCAAAAACATATCTGCTCCAGCATAGATTTTTTCTGCTCTTATTTCATTGAATCCAGTTTTTACTCTGATATTTGATGTGCTTTCATTTAATTTTAATAATATCTTTTCATACTTTTTATCCCCTCGACCGAGGATAACCAACTGCAAGTTCATTCCGCGCAGTTGATATATTATTCTTTCTAGAAGATCAAAGCCCTTTTGTTCAACCATTCTGGAAACCATAGCTAATACTGGTACATAAGGATTAGCTTCAAGATCATATTCTTTTTGTAGAGATATTTTACAGCTATTCTTGCCCTTTAAGTCCTTTTCAGAATAATTCCTAATTATATGTTTATCATTTTCAGGATTCCAAATTGAATAATCGACCCCGTTTAATATACCTGACAACTTGTTAGAATTAGCTCTTAACACTCCATCAAGGTCTTCGCCGTACTCTTTTGTTTGAATTTCTTTTGCATAGTTTTCAGAAACAGTATTAACTTTATCCGCGTAAAGAATACCGCCCTTCATCCAGTTAACTTTTCCATAAAATTCTAATCCGCTCATATGGAAGAATTTTTTAGAGTCAATTTTCGCAAAATCTAAGACTTCAGGTACGCTACGACCCTGATAAGATAAATTGTGTATAGTATAAAGGGTTTTTATTCCATTAAAAAAGTCTATGTTTTTATCAGCAAAAGATGTTAAATAAATAGGTATCGAGGCAATATGCCAGTCATTACAATGAATAATATCTGGCTTAAAGTTTATTCTCTCTGCTAGTTTGAGTGTTGCATAAGAAAATACAATAAACCTTTTCAGCTGAAAGTTCTCTTTATGGTTTGTAGGATAAATATCTTCATATTGACCAAATAGGTTATAATTAACAACAAAATAAACTGGCACATTTGCATCTGGTAAAAAGCACTTTTTTAAAGAAAACTTGGAAGTAGTGCCTTCAAATTCTATTTCTATTGAAGAATCAGGCACATCTTTGATTTTACATTCTTGATAGTTAGTATTATTATTAATAATCCCGTAATAAGGAAGTATAACCCTAATATCATGTCCCATTTTTTTTATAAACTTGGGCAAACTTCCTGCAACATCACCCAGCCCACCGACTTTTGCAAACGGACTAACTTCAGCTGAAACAAATAGTATTTTCAATTTAAAGAACTCCCTATTACTATATGAGAAAGCAAATATGCATGAATGTCCTAAACTATTTTAGATGATAGTGATCACCCTTTTAATTTATGTAGTCGCTATATGCACTGATATATTTTTGGTTTGTTTTGAAATATCCGTGCTCAATATACTACGACTGTATTTAAAATTGAGTATATCACATCAAAAAAAATATCATATTATTCTAAAAAGTAAAGAATATATTAAATATACTCTAGTTAAAGGAAGCGCATTGGTAAATGATAGTCTTATATTTATCTATAAGCATGAACTTAGCTGGTCTGTTCGTTTTTAATATTTAATCTTAATAAAGAGGTTTGCAAATGGCAGAAAAAAGAAAATACATCTGTGTAATGTTTGACTGCTGCAATGTATACAATAGGATATATGTAAATAAAGATAAAACTGCTTATGTGGGTTGGTGCCCAGGCTGTATGCGCAGAATTAGAATAGCTATTGGCAAAGAAGGTACAAGCAATAGATTTTTTAATGCAAAGTAGTTGCTTACACTTCAATTAGATAAAAATTATTGATTTTTTATATATCTGCTGTTAGATTAAAAATAATAAAAGGCAATAACTTTGAGTCACATGTTTTATATATAGTACAATATACTCATATAAACTTTACCTAAAGGAAAGAGATATGAATACCAATAGCAGGCTTCACCAGACTTCCGGCACTAATGATAATTCTTCAACAATTCTTATTGAATTTGTAATGCTATTAAATGAAAAGAAAATTTCATTAGATAATACAAACAAATTAAAAGAATTAGCAAAAAGTATTGTTGATATTGACTTAAAAAAGGCACTGCTTACTGATAAACTATGCAGTGACAGCTTTGTCCCTAAAATGGTGGCCATCGAAGTTCTCTCATCAGAACTTTTGAACGATGCTCATATAAGAAATCTTTTAATAAAAGAATTAAAAAATAATCGCTATGATGAAGTTAGAACATTAATAATACGCAAGCTTTCTGCCTATACAAATAAATATTCAGAAGTAGTAACAACACTATGCGAGCTTTTGGCGGATAAATATGAATCTATACCGTTGAAAAAAACTCTAATAAATGTTTTGTCCAATAAGTTAAATAATCCGGCAATAAAAAAACTTATATATTCTAAGGCTTATGATGAAAGTTCAGATATTAAGATTGAAGTTATAAAGATATTTAAAGATTGTCTTGAAGATGACAATGTAATCAAGCTTTTACTTTTAAAGGTTGAAGACTATGATGATACGGTTAAAATTGCAGCATTATCAGCCTTAAGTAGCAAACTCCTTGATCCTTGTATTAAGTCTAACTATATGTCAATGCTTAAAGATGCGCAAAAACATTCAATTCCTGTTAGGTCAAGTATAATCAACATATTATCTGCGCACTTGAATGATAAGAGTATTCAGGCTTTAATGATAGATATCTTTTTTGAAGATACTAATTCTGCAATAAGAAACTTGGTAAAAGATGCTTTATTTAGAAATTTATCAGAAAGTGATTTGAACAAGTTGTTTAATCAAAGAATCTCTTCGGAATTTTCTAAATATGATATGAAAAAAAATATAAGGCAAAAGCTTGATAATATCTAGTGATATTCTATTATCAGCCCAGAACCTACTTCTTTTAATGGCGCAACATTAGAAAGTGCAATTTTAGAACTTAAATCTGTACAATGGCAGGCATGTAATGCTTCTAAGTTTAGTCTGTTTATATAGTCAAGTGTGTTAATAAGTTTTTCTCTATGTGGCCTTATCAGATGAAAGCCGCCTATAATATCTACGATACGGTTTTCTTTGCAAACGGCTTTTGCTTGCTCAACTATATTACAAATTCCTGAATGCGAGCAGCCTGTAACTATTACCAGGCCTTCACTTGTTTTGCAGGCAATTGCAGAGTCATCCAGGTATTGTTCTTTTAAGTCTATTGTTTTAGAAAGAATTTTATCATTGCTTTCGTTTTCTTCAAATTCAAACTGCCGTTTGATCTCGCCTAAGTAAACAATTTTTTCACTTAGCCATACCGGCGATTTGCTTAAGTTGACATTGAAATTTACCTTAAGTTTCTCTTCGCTAAACATGCACCCTACTTCTCCAAAGTGCTTGCGAGTTTTGCTAAAAATTGTGTAAGGGTGTGTGACCAATGTGGGTGTTTTGCATTTGGCTTTCATAAATGCAGCTTCGCAATAATATTTAACCAGCTCTGATAACCCCCATGTATGGTCAAGATGTCCATGTGATAGCACAATATAATCCAGCTTTAAAAGATTTAGCCCTAGTTTTTGAGCATTTTTTATAAAAATATCTGAGTATCCCACATCGAACAACAAATTTATGCCTTTGTCTTGTATAAATATTGATAATGCGGGTTCGGCTTTAAAATATTTATCCACAAATGTATTATTATCCACCAGTACAGTAATTTTCATTGTTCATACTCCAGCAAATTTCATTTCCATTATATAACCATAATTTTTAAAATGGTATCTAATATTTTTATCTATTTTGAATTTGTTTAGTTAACTATATCTCTTAAAATCTTTAACTGGTCTGTTGAACCCAGTGCAATTAATATATCACCTTTTTCTATTATGGTTTCCGGTGAGGGGTTAGGGATATTTTTATTTTTCTTTATTATAGAGACTATGGATGTCCCGGTTAATGCTCTTATATTGGTTTCTTTTATTTGTTTGCCTATAAATTGACTTTTGGCAAGAACTTTTACCCATTCAATTTCGTTATTTAAAAATATACTCATTCTACCGGAGGCAAAATCTTGCTTTCGGTATCCCTCTTGTAGCAGTTGGCATTTGTTAGCCCTGATTAGTTGAGATACTGAGTCAATTTCTTCGCAGTTATAGTTAAGGTGAAATAACACATTGTCGATAAAAGAAATGCTAGTCTCATATTCTTCGTAGATGACTATATTTGCACCTGCTTGATAGAGTTTATCAATCTCGTTTTGGTATCTTGCCCTTACTATTATGTATAAGTCTTCGTTTTGCTTTCTGGCATTGCTTATTGTTATCTCTGTGCTTTTATTATCTGGTAAGGTGATAACAAGAACACTTGCTGCTTCTGCTCCGGCATGTTTTAAGATGGTTTTGTGTGTAGCGTCACCGTATATTACGGGTATGCTTTTTGACTTTAGCTCTTTTACTGTCTTATTGTTAAGTTCTATAACAAGAAACTGTTCGCTGTGAAGCTTAAGGATTTTGGCAATGTTTCTGCCGATTGGACCGTAGCCACATATTATTACGTGTCCATGTATAGTAGAATCGTTTGTTATAACTTTGACTTTACCTTTGAAATGTTTATTCCAAAGCTTGCTTGAGTTCAGCTTATAGACTATATCAGGAATGCTTCTGATGATAAAAGGAGTTAGAAGCATTGTTATTAGTGAAGAAATTATAATTAGTGAGTATAGGTCAGAAGACATAATACCTTCATCTTTACCCATTTGCGCTAAGATAAAAGAAAATTCTCCTATTTGAAACATTGATAAGCCTGTCCATAATGCGGTTTGTCCCGGGTATCTTGCCAGGTAGACGACCAAGAAGCAAATTATAGATTTTAACAAAACAATGCCTGTTACAATAAGCATTATTGGTGTTATATTAGCTATAAAGTATTGGAAATCCATTAGCATACCAATAGAGACAAAGAATACCATTGCAAAAACATCTCTGAAAGGTATAATCTCTGCTATCACCTGCTTGCTATGAGCTGTGATGCTTAACGATAGTCCTGCAATAAATGCACCTAGGGCTAATGATACTCCAAAATGACTGGCTATTATTGCTGTTGATAATGCTATGCCTACTGATGAAAGAATTAGTGCTTCTTTGCTGGTGGATGCAATGAAGTTCATTATTACCGGTATAAATTTTATACTTGCTAAAATTGCCAGTAACAAAAATACTCCAGCTTTTAAAAGGGCCAAAACTAGCGGAACAAATATGTCTCCTGTGGAGTTTATTTGAGGGAGTATTATCATTATAGGTATTAAGCTTAGGTCTTGTATGATAAGCATACCTAGTATTATTCTTCCGTGAATTGATTCTAGCTGGGCAGAGTCGGTTAAACTTTTTAGTACTATGACTGTACTGCTTAGAGCAACTATACAACCTAGTAAAAAGCATTGTGCGGTGTTAAAGCTAAATAATTTGGCTACAGCAAATACTGTTAGGATGGTTATAAGGATTTGTGATATGCCGCTTAAGACCGCTATATCTTTTACTTTTTTAAATTTATCAAAGCTGAATTCTAATCCTAGTGTAAAAAGTAGTGCTATTACACCTATTTCTGACAGTTGGTGTATGGCTTCCATGTTTTTCACTAGTCCTAATACGTGTGGCCCAAGTATTATACCTGTTAGAATATGGGCGACTATTAATGGTTGCTTAAACCTGCTTAGTATTGCACTTGCTACTGTAGCTAGTATAAAAATTAGTGCTATTTCCAGTAAAAATGATGTTTCCGGCATAAAAACTCTTTTGGGACCTCTATAATAAACTTAATTTCGCTCGGCCTTTAAGTTAAGGAAAAACTTTTATTGTATCCTTAGTCTAACAAAAATAGAAGAAACAATAAATTCAAAAAATAAAAATAGCAATAACAACTATCCTTTTGCGATGCAAAAAGCTTGCTATTGCTTTATTAATTTTTATTGTTTAAATGAAACCCTCTAATAGTGAGGTTTTTTCTTGTTTAATTCTTCTTTTTTGCTACTATTTATGTCTATTATATTATTATTTATTTTATTATTTTCATCTTTTAAAACATTGGTACTGCCTGCTGAAGCAGCATCAGCCACCTTTACAACAACAGGAATTTCTTTAAAACTTTTTAAGTTCTCCAG
>JANQFW010000065.1 GCA_028277625.1 Candidatus Gastranaerophilales bacterium
TGTAATATTCTGAAATAACTTGACACAAAAAGTCAAGAAAATGAAACAAAAAAATGAAATTAGGTTAACAGATCACCTTGAAGGTTTAAAAGATGTAGAAATTGATTTAAAGAATTATGAATTAAGTTTTCGTCGCTGGATAATCAGCCAATTAGATGGTGGCCATATAAGCTACACAGAGATTAGAGATAAATTTAATTTACCACGAAAAGGTTACTACGATATTATTAAACGTTGGCAAGAGCGATATTCAGATGAATTACATTTATCTTTGTCCTTTATGAGTTCACAAGAAAGAGCAGATAATAAAAAGCTGGAACAACGTATCAAAGAACTAGAAAAACAACTTGAACAGGCAAAAATGAAGAATATTGCCCTGAATACGTTAATTGACGTAGCAGAAACAGAACTAAAAATTCCTATTAGAAAAAAGTCTGGGTCCAAGCAGTAGAATTACTGGCACATATGTATCCTAAAGCAACCAAAAAGGATATGTGTGCGCTGTTTGGATATACTCGCCAGAACTGGTATGATACCAAAAAGCGACAATCAGAAACACAACTTTCACAAGTTTTGGTACTAAATGAAGCAAAAAAACTTCGTAAAAGCCATAAAAAGATGGGATGTGAGAAAATGCACGATATAATGACTCCATTTTTAAATGAACATATGATAAAAATGGGAAGAGATAAGTTTTTCTACTTAATGAGTGAGCATGGCCTACAAGTCCGGCGTACTAAACGAAAAGCCAAAACTACTAATTCTAACCATCTTTTTAAACGCTATCCTAATATAGTTAGAGACATAGAGCTAGTATCTGCTGGGAAACTTTGGGTAAGCGATATTACCTATATTCGAACTAAGTTTGGTTTTACCTATTTGTCACTTGTAACAGATGCTTATTCTAAAAAGATAATTGGTTGGTGCTTATGGCATGATTTAACAAGTACAGGTGCTTTAAATGCTTTAAAAATGGCTATTCAGAGTGAAACGCTTACAACAAAACTCATTCATCATTCTGATAGGGGCATTCAATATTGTTGTTACGATTATGTGAACTATTTAAAAGGATGTAATATTCAATTATCTATGACAGAGAAAGGAGACCCATACGAAAATGCTATCGCCGAAAGAGTGAATGGTATTTTAAAAGATGAGTATGACCTGTATGATACATTTGACGATTACAACAAGGCCCATGAAGCTGTTAAAGTAGCAATTAACAAGTATAATAATCAAAGACCACACCGTAGTTGCAACATGCTTACTCCTGCTCAGGCACATACACAAACAGGAGTATTAAAAAAACGGTGGAATAAAAAAAAAGTCTGATAAAACAACAATAAGAGAAAATGAAGTAATATAAAATCGTGCTAGTAATAAAAAATTAAAATAAAAACAGTTATTACAATAAAACATGTATAATAAATTAGGGATAGCAATATTGAATAAAGAATATTTTAGAAATAAAAACCAGGCATGAGTTATCTTTTAGGAATAAATTTTATGTTTGTATACACTTCTAAAAAATAATGTAAAATCTGTCAAGCTATTTTAGGACATTACAG
>JANQFW010000113.1 GCA_028277625.1 Candidatus Gastranaerophilales bacterium
TAATTTTTTAAATAAATATATTATATCTAATAATTTAAAAAAAGATAAAAAACAAATAGACTTCAATGACAATATAATTGTCAACCTAAAGCACTCCTCAAATATTATTAACGTAGACATGTTATGGAACAACCCGGAAGAAGCTCAACTGTTATTATCATTATTACTAAATGAATACAATAGAATAAACCTGGAAATAAACAAAAAAGTTAACGCAGATAAATTAAATTTTTTAAATAAAAAGCTTAAAAATATCCAAAATAAGCTAGAAAGAGCAAAAAACAACTATAAATATTATAAAATAGAAACAAAAACACTAGACCCCAAAGAACAAATAAAAAAACTGCTTGAGCAAAAAAACTATTTTTCAACACTCCTCAACAACACAAACGCAGAAATACTAAGCACAAAAGCTCAAGTAAAAAATCTAAAAAAACAACTTGGAATGACAGTAGAAGAAGCAATAAACGCAGTTGCCCTGGGTGACGAAAATACTCTACTCAGCACCTTAAAAACAGAATTGTTTAAAACAATCGGCCAATACCAGGTAGAAGTAAATAACTTCAAAATCGGCAACCCGCGTATTGTATTTCTAGCAAAAAAAATAAACGTACTGACAAATCAAATAGAAAACCAAATATACGATACACTAGGTACGGTTGATCTGACAAACTGGACAACTATACACGACCAAGTAAGAAAAGATATGGTGAAAGAGCTTATTACCGCAGAAACAAAACACCTTGCGCTAAAAGCTAAAAAAAACTGCTTTCACACAACCTTAGGCAAAATCTCCCAACTGGAAAGAAGCTTATCAAAAAAAGTTTTTTACGTAGACAGCCTAAAAAGCGAAAAAGAAAAGCTGGACAATTTATATAATAATTTAAAAACAAAACAACTGGAAGTAGAACTAAATAACGCAAATATAACAAGCAATATAGTCATCCTCGACCCGCCTGACTTTCAATCAAAAATGAAGCACAGAGCAACAATAGGCTTGTTATTTCTGTCTTTATTATTAGGTCTGCTTGCAGGCGTGCTGGTTTCTATTATAAAAACTTTCATCTCAGACTCATCAGAAAATTTGGATGAAATAGAAAAAATCACGAAAACAAGCGTACTAGGTGTCATTCCCTGGCTAGAAGAAGACGATCCCAACTCAAAAGATATCTATGACTTCTCAGTAAAAAGCCTAGTATCTTCATTTTTAATCAAAAACGAAAAACTAGAAACCAAAATGGTATCATTTTCTTCAACTCAACTAAATAAAAAAGGCTCTAATGTAATCTACTCAGTAGCCAAAGAACTAAGAGGGCTAGGTTACTCAGTAGCACTGCTTGACACAGAAATGAGATACCCAATGCTCTACTCCGGCATCAACCAAAACATCAATAAAGACCTGTCAGATCTAATAATAGAGCTAGAGCTAAAAATAAGCCAAGGTAACCACATAGCCCTAGAAGACGTAACAAATTCACTAACCCAAGACGAAAATGGGATAAACATACTACTAAATACAAAATCAGTGCAAAATCCTTATAAATACTTTGGCACAACTGCATTTAAGTTTATCCTTGCAACATTAAACAAAAAATACGACTGGGTACTAATCGACACGCCTTCAATAAACATATCCCCAGAGTTCTTAATTATTGCAAAATACACAGATGGCGTAGTTTTATTTGTAGACAAACTAGCAACCACAACAAAGCTCGAAAAAACAGTAAAAAAACTCAAAAACGCAGATATTCCTTTAATAGGAACAATTGTAAGAACAACAACAATGCAACTGGAAAAAGATTATCAAGACTATGTAGAATATATACATCTATAAATATTTAAAATTTCTTTACGTAATTAAGTGTATTGCGATAAAAAAATGTGTAATATAAAATATAGTCGAATCAAAATCTAGGAGTTAGAGTTTATGTTAGCAATCGCAACATATATACTAACAGTAGCAATGACAGCACTATGTGTAATTATTTATCTACAATATAAAGAATTAAAAAGAATTCAGGATAAATTTGACCAAATCAGGAAAAACGATGCATCAAACTAAATTTACACTACGGACAAGTTGAACAACAAATATGAGTACAAAAAAAATTATTGGCATATGGGGCTACCCCGACCCTAAAGTTTTAAACGAAGTTAAACTTAAATACCCT
The DNA here is from genome assembly GCA_028277625.1 of Candidatus Gastranaerophilales bacterium. Classification (GTDB taxonomy): domain Bacteria; phylum Cyanobacteriota; class Vampirovibrionia; order Gastranaerophilales; family JANQFW01; genus JANQFW01. The sequence continues at coordinate 2,172 of JANQFW010000113.1, forward strand.
GCCCACGAAATTATAGACCTGGATCAAAATTTTAACCATCCCAACACAGAGCTATTGCCTGATAATACCTGTAAAATAATTAAAAATATCGTAGATAATTCTATTCAGTTAAAAAACGATATAGAATTCATTGTCGCATCAGTTGGCGAGGAAAAATGTGACGCAGGCAGGTTTGCTGCAAAAATACTAAAAGAGCTAGGCTTCAATATAATAGAAACAAAATATAATAAAACCGGCTCAGGAACTGTAAAAACACCAATTGCAACAAGCGGCTTGCCTCTAAAGCAAAAAGTTTTAAGCATCATGGATAATATAATAATCCCGGTCAGGCAAGATTTTAGCTTCAAGCAAGCTGACTATGGTTTTTGGGGCGTTCCCCCAAACGATGTTAGTATACTTGACTTATTCCCTGATAACACTCATGTCTATGGCTGGACAAGATGTGTAGAAGCAGGCGTACCGGCAGACCTTGATTTAGAAATGTTTATCGATGAAAATATTCCAACAGTATTTTACGCACAGACTTTTTGTGCAAAAATGCAGTTAGGTAAATATTTAGCAAGAAAGTATAATGGTTTGTATCTGGATGTAGATGATGTCGCATCAAATTCAGTCAAAGCAAAGATAGAAGCTTTTATACGTCTGGGATAAACAAGGTTTTATATTTTTTATCCACCCCTTACCCCTCATAGGGGTCAATTCTTTTTTTGGTCTCGCTTTTCGTCGGCAAAGCCGACTCGCTCGACCCTTAAATAAATGGAGTACAAATGACTAAAGTAATAATAGATGCAGGGACAAGCTGGAGTAAAATTCTAGAAATCAGCCATGAACAAGATTTTACAAGCATTTTATTATCCGCGAATAAAGACCTTAAGCAATACAAAATTCAAGAAACTCAAACTTTTTATGATAAAAACAGTAAAAAGTATTTCGGCAACTTATTTTTAATACCAAGCACTCTAGCCGCGACTTTACCTGTAGAGTTCGATAGTGCAACCGGTCATATGGTAAAAAAACGAGTAAAAAACGACGGCCAATACGAAAACGAAGTTATCTCCCTGGCTTACGGCGCAAAAAAACTGATCAAAAACCTAAAAGATGCAACAATTGTAGACATCGGCAGCAGAGATTTAAAATGGGTACAGTTTATTGACGGAAAGTATAAAGATTTAGATTGGAACAGCAGTTGCGGTAGTGTAACCGGCGCAACCGTAGATATGCTATGTAAATTTTACAACGTTGATCCAAATAAAATATCCA
>JANQFW010000031.1 GCA_028277625.1 Candidatus Gastranaerophilales bacterium
TATATTTTTTATTTGTTTAATATATATTATAGCAACTTAGAAAAACCTTTGCAGGAATCGCTTTGGATTTTCAAAAAAAAGGGCTATTTTGTTAAAAAATCGTTACAATTTGCGCAAAAAACCCACTTTTAATAAAAGTGAGATTTTTGCTTGTAAATCCTATTTAGTTATTCTTAATTTCTATGCCATGAAGTTATTCTGCATAACGTTTGAGCCGCCTAAGTTGATGTTAAGTTGATCCCCCGGCGCTAAAGCTATATTCTGTTGACCAACGCCTTGACCTCCAACATTAAGGTTAGTCTGGTTTAAAGGTACTACAAATAAACTGGTATTTGCTTGATTTACGCCAGCACCGCCCATGTTGCCATTAAGTTGATTTAAAAAGTTTCCTCCTATACTATTATTTACTTGATTAATGTCATTGCCACCAAAATTGTTATTAAATTGGCTTAAAAGGCTTGAACCTAAACTATTATTGGCTTGATTTATGTTGCTGCCACCAAAATTGTTATTAAATTGGCTTAAAAGACTTGAGCCTAAACTATTATTGGCTTGATTTACGTTACTACCGCCCATATTTCCATTAAATTGACTTAAGAAATTTGAGCCTAAACTATTATTGGCTTGCCCTACGGCAGAGCCTCCCATGTTTCCATTAAATTGATTTATGAAGTTTGAGCCTATGCTATTATTTCCTTGCCCAACTGCACTACCGCCTAAATTGTTATTAAATTGGCTTAGAAAGTTTGAACCCATTGCATTGTTTGCTTGAGCGACACCATTTCCGCCAACATTATTATTTACTTGATTAATAAAGGATGAGCCCAGAGCATTATTTGTTTGAGCAACTCCGTTTCCAAATATACTTGTATTGCTTTGATTAGCAGCTCCGCCCATTGGTATAAGAATAGGCATTACCGCAATAGGCATTTTTTGTTGAGTAGGTTGTTGCATCGGTAGTTGCATTGGCATCATTTTAGGCATTGGTCTTGGTTGTGCAGCTATCTGGTACATTATTTACTCTCCTCTATATTTCTCTCTCTAAAAATAAAATTATTTTTTGCATAATGAAGTTATCAGTAATTAAATGAGCTATACAAAGAATGCAAAGAATTCTTTCTTTTCTCATTTAATATGCTTTAGAGTTACACACAAATATCACAATGATATTTTGTATAAATCTAATTCACTTTCTACATGTCAAAATTTTAATAGTCAAATATTATGTATTTAATCTCTTCAGTTCAATTACTCTTATCTCTAGTATTTATCTCTCGTATATATATAAAGTAAATTTCTCAATCCAAATTGCCTTTTTTTATATTTTTACAAACTATAAGAAGATTTCCTTACTTAACTGCTCATTAAAATATCAGCTATTGCCTTTAGTGATGGCTGCTTATACGAATACCCGGTGAGTACTGCATTAGCTTTGTTGAATAAAAAATTATCATGCTCTGTGGCTAAAGAGATAGAGATTGAGAAGTCTAAATTATTAATCAAATTTTGCTGGGCTTGAATGATATGAGCGTTGTAGCTTAAGAAAATAATTTGTTCATGGGCTTTGGATATGTCTATAATATAATCTATTTGTTTTTCTGTCGGGGTTAAAGAGTATTGAATTTCTTTGAGAATAGGAAGCAGCAAAAAATCTGAAAGCAAGGAAGTATCGGTTTCTTGATTAGTTATTGTTTTTTTGTCCGGTGATATTATAAGTGTTTTTAAATCTTTATTTATTGGCAGGTGGTTATTATTTTTTATTATTTTTACAGACTTTTTGGCTATATGATCAATTATTTTTTGATTTTGTTGAATATTTATTGATTCTATAAATTTTTGCTTTTCAAATAGTTTATATTTTTCTTTGGTTTTAAGTATTTTTTCTACGGATTCGTTAATTCTATTAATAGATACTTCATTGTTTTTTACTGCTAGTTCTAATTTATTTATCATTTTTAAAATATTTTCATTACAATATCTAAAAATAAGAAGGTCTACACCTGCATTGATAGCCTGAATTGTAGCATTTAAAAAACTATAATTATTTTTTATGCTGCCCATTTCCATATCATCTGATATGATCAGGCCTGTGTAGTTGAGTTTTTTGATTAAGTAGTCTGTTATTATTTTTTTTGAAAGAGAAGCCGGCTCTACATTAACCCCTGAAAAAGCAGGATAATAAACATGCGAAATCATAAGTGCGTCTATTTGATTGGCTATTGCTTGTTTAAAGGGTTCCAGGTGCAAAGTTTCAAAGTCTTTAAATGATAAATTAACTTTTGGCATCTCTATATGAGAATCAATACAGGTATCGCCATGCCCGGGGAAATGCTTGCCAACTGCCAATATATTATGTTTTTTTAGGGTTTGCATTACAGGTATGGAATATTTTATGACATCTTCTGAAGTGTTAGCGTATGCTCTTATGCCTATAATCGGATTTATCGGATTTGTATTAGTATCAAGTACCGGTGCAAAGTTTACATTAAAACCCAGTGTTTTTAATTCATTACACATTAAGTTTGTGTGTGCGGTTACATCTTCTACATTGGTTTGCCCTAGTGCCATTGCGCTAATATAATGAAATTTTTCATTATTATTTATGTATTTTGTTCTTTCTACCTGGCCGCCTTCTTGGTCTATGCTGTGAAACAATGGAAGCTGTACATTTTTATCAAATAAAGTTATTAAATTTTTTATTTGAGCCGGTGATTTTATATTATCTGAAAAATAAATAATGCCGCCTAAGCCTGCGTTGAGCGCATTAATTATATTTTTATCCAATAAATTATAGTTATCACCTTCAAACCCAAGGATAAACATCTGAAAGATTTTTTCCCTTAGGCTCAAATCTTCTAACTTCTTCACTTATAAACCCCTATTTATACTGCTCATCAATTAAATTTCAGATTACTCTTTTCAGAAATTAGTTTATTTTATTAGTTTTAACACGATTTAATAATCTGAAAAGTATTTTAGAGTTAGCATAGTTTTTTGTAGCTGTATTATATAATATTATGTTTTAAGTCAGCAATAAAAGGCTCACCTATTCCATTTATTTTATTTTTTATTTTCAATTCTGCCAATTTAAACAAAACAGAGCTTAAAGTCCATTTTTTTAATTTCTACACCAATCTAAAGTAAATACTTTTTAGCTTTTGTTGTTACGGTATTTTTTTTGTGAAAATATAAGAAGCTATCTGGTTAAAAAAATAAAAGAAAAAGGCTAAAAGTTGTATATCCTAATAAAAAAACTCCTCAATAAAAAAAGGAGTTTTTTTATCAATATCGAAATATTTATTATTCAGCTTCAGCGTTTTCTTCTACTTCTGCAATAACTTCTTCTTTGATAACTTCTGAAGCTACGATGTTAACAGGTAGGCTTACTTCAACTTTTGAAGATAATTTTATTTTCATTTTGTATTCGCCAAGTCTGTTTATTGGATTGTCTAAAGAGATGTTTCTTCTATCAATATCTACGCCTGTTCTTTCTTGTAGTTCTTCAGATAGTTTTTTGGTGGTAATAGCACCGAATAATTTACCGTTTTCTCCAGCTTTAGCTTCTAGTGTAATTATTTCTAAAGATTTTATTATATTTGATTTATCTACAGATTCTTGGTGTAATTTTTCTGCTTTAGCTTTAATTCTGGCAATATTTTTTTCTCTATTTCTTAATGCGCCTTCTGTTGCTAGTTCTGCATAACCTTGAGGTAATAAATAGTTTCTACCATGTCCAGCAGCTACATCAACTATATCACCTGCTTCACCCAGCGATTCCACATCTTTTTTCAGTATTAATTTCATTATATTTCTCCTAATTTATATTTTTATGGCTTTTTTAAGAATGCCTATACGTTTCTTTTATTTTTTTAGAAAAGATTTCAAAACCTAATTTACTATAAAAATCTTTTTTTTGCCAGTGTGTATATAATGTTATTAAAGGTATACCATAATCGTCTAATTTAGTCAGCATTGTTTGCAAAATTAATCGCCCGATTCCTTTGTTCTGAAACTTAGGATTAACAGCTACATCCCATATTGTAGCAGAATAAAGTCCGTCACTGTTAGCCCTGGCAAGACCTATTAACAAATCTTCATACCATGCACTTGTTACAATCAGGCTTCTGTTTAACAATATTTTTATATCATTTCTGTTTCTGTATTGCCAGCCTACGGCTAAAAATAAATCTTGTATTTGCTCAGGAGGAATATTTTTTGTGAAAATTATTTTTATGTCGTCATTTGAATGTTTTTCTTTTTTAAAAATAGAATCTCGCATACATCATTATCTTTTCTATACTAAATTTTCCCCATAATTTAAGGCCGAGCGCGTCGGCTATGCCGACGTAAAGCGAGGCAAAAAAAGAATTCGCCCCTATGAGGGGTTTAGAGTGGATAAAAATAAAAAATTTTTATTACTTATTTTTTTACTTTTTGAGTAATACAATAGATTCTATATGATAAGTATGGCAAAACATATCAACCGGTTGAGCAAATTCAGGCGTAAAACCAAACTCGTTTAAGTACTTAAGATCTCTAGCCAATGTAGCAGGATTGCAGCTGACATAAATAATATATTTGTCTGTTAATTGTTTTAAGGCGTTTAACGCAATTTCTGAGCAGCCTTTGCGTGGAGGATCAAGAATTATAACATCATATTTTTTATTGTCCTTAGCAAGTTGCTCCAGTTGGCTGTCTGCATTGCCTTGTAAATAATTTATTTTTTCCGGGTTTACATTGTTTAGTTTTATATTTTCCCGTGCATCTTTAACAGCATTTGGATTGTCTTCTATGGCGGTGATATCTGAGGCCAAGTCTTCCAGCCAAAATGTAAAGCTGCCTACACCTGCATAGACATCTAAAATAGACGGATTTTTAGTATTGTTTTTAACAAGCTCTCTTACATAGTTAAACATTTTGACAGCTGTGTTTATATTCACCTGGAAAAAGCTTGCTGATGAGATTTTGAATGTTATTTTTTTATTTTCATTTTCTAATTCTTCTAAAATAAAGTCATCACCGCAAATTAGCTGATAGTCGCGCCCTTGTATAACATTAGATTTTGCAGTATTAAAATTAACAGAAACACCTTTGATGCTATCAAACTTATTATAAATATTTTCACAGAGCTCTTTTAAGTTATTTGAAGCTTTGTTTGAGTTAATCACAATAGTTAGGGTTATATTTTTTTGTGTAGAGCTATATCTGTATATCAGATGCCTTATAAGCCCTTTGTTATTTGTTTCTTTATATGCTAAAAGATCTAGTTCTTGTGCTTTATCTCTAAAATATTGCGTAATTTCATCAATTATTGCTGGTTGTGCCGGGCAGTATTTTATATTTACCAGTTCGTGACTGGCTTTTTTGTAGTATCCTGCCAAAAATCTTTTTGAGACTTTGGTTTGTTGTATGGGGTATTGTATTTTACATCTGTATTCTTTTTGGAAATCTGAGGCAATAACGTCATTTACCGGGGTATCCATGCCGCTTATTTTATCTAGTGTTTCTTTTACTATTTGTTTTTTGATATTTAATTGTTCTTTGTAATCTATGTATTGCCATTGACAGCCACCGCACACCTTAGCAAGAGGGCATTCTGGCTTTGTACGACACTTTGAGGGTTCAATGATTTCTAGTAACACTGCTTTGGCATATGATTTTTTTGAGGAGACTATTTGCGCCTTAACCACATCGCCCGGGGCTGTATCTGATACAAATATTGCATAATTATCTACTTTGCCCAAGCCATCACCGCCGTAAGTAAGGCTATCAATTTTTACTTCGACGATATCACCTTTTTTAAACATATTTATTTCTTCTTTTACTTATTGTGTTATTAATTGAGACTTGAATACTTTTAAATGATCCGGTATGTCAACTGCTTCGCAAGTACCTACTTCTATAGTCCATTCGGGAAGCTCTTCTTGTATTTCTTCTTTTAAAGAAGCCACATAGCCTGGAATTATTAGTGTTCTATGATCTACAAGCTCTTCTACATTATTTTGCTTAACTGCTTTTGCTATAATTTCTCCGGTAAATTTATTTGCGGCCCAGGCTGTTAAAACGCTCATACCATCTGATGGTGTAATTAACAAATAAACAGCAACACCGGATGATTCGATTTCACTGGCTACAGAAAAATATGTAAGGGCAAAATTGGTAGTGACCATAACCGGAGAGTTTTTATCAACATCACCGATAGGATAAATTTTTGGTTCTATTTGAAGCGGTTTTTGCGGATCAACATATAAATTTTGCCTAAGAGTGATTAGCGAATAATATATTGCCGGATCAAAATCTTTTAAAACAACCATATTAGAGTATTTACAGGTAAGTGTGCCTGCCCATAGAGACTGGCTATAAATATCTTTTGTGGCATTTTCATAATCACTTAAAAATGTTGCTACCGGGAAGCCTAGGGGTTCAAATTTTTCTTCTATGGCAGCTCTTCTTATTGTTGTTAAATTTTCTATTAAGTTTTTTGTATTTTGCTTATTTTTTAGATTTAAAACTATATTTTTAACGTTATTTTTGATTAGTTCTGATGTTAACGCTATCAGTTCTTCTATTGAGTCTGCGCTTACTACCTGTGGGAGATTTAATTCTTTTGCAAGCTCAATAATATTTTCAGCTTGAGCATTTATTAAATAAGTTAGCGGGTTTAAATTTTTAATTTGTTTAGCTGCTGCTTTTAAATTGTTTATATTATAGCTTTGCAGGGCTACAGATATACCTGTGGCTGCTATTTGACTTGCTTTTTGTATAAAACTACCATCACTGTCCATTAAAGTTATGGCATCAACTTTAAATTCTTCGCCTATTCGCTCTACTGAGTAGTTTGTTATTTCATTTAGCTTTTTATCAAAATTTTTATCTGAGCTTTTTAGCTCTATTGCGTAACAAGTAGGATTTACAAATTTTTTATCATGCCTAAATAGCACAATTTCGCCACCAATGGTCATTTTGTTATTTGGTCCGAATTTTATTTCCTGCTGGGCTATTCTATTGGATTCTTCCAGTAAAGCTCTTAGGTCATCAGGTATAAACTCACATTTATTTAAATCTATCTGTTTTTTTGCCAGCTTCATGGCAAATGCCATGCATGTTGGGCAACCGCATTTTTTGCAGTTAGCTTCTTTTTGTTTTTTGCCGCCCGGTAGGAGTTTGAATATTTGTAATCCAGTTAGTGCCATTTCTTTAACATCTCCCGGTTATTTTAATTATAAGATTTTTACTAAGCATTTTTTATAAAGCTTTTAAGCTCATCAACCACATCTGGGTGCAATATAGAAACTATATTTGCGCCAGCTGTTATCATCGAACAGGCTGTTAATAGTTCCCAGTTTACTGCTCTTGTTTCCATTTTGCCCCAGCCCGGGTCAACAGATTCTGCTTTTGCTTCTTTTGTTTTCCAAGATTCTTCTCCTACAAAAGCAATAATAGGCATATTAAGCATTTCATCGCCCTCTAAGCCTGCTAGTTTTATTCTTTCAATTATACTATACGCATAATCCAGACCATACCCAAGGCCACCGATATTGGGATCTATTATAATTCTTTCAGGGGCAATGCCTGCTTCTGTGAGCAAAATATTTATCTGCTTTGCCAGATTTATATCAATTGGTGATCTGGCAATAATATTATGAGCTGTATCTTTTAGTGAGTCTATTACGTCCTTGTAAATATCTTCTTCTATTACACCTATTGTGCATTGCTTTTGTGCAGCTTGTGCAAGCTTGGGAATAAGTATTTTATCTATATTTTTTTTATCTGCTGCAGTTATGATAATAGGTTTTTGTATTTTTTCTGTTATTTTTTTACAAAACTCAACACCGTTATCGATTTCATCTTCTGTTTCTATATTGAACTTTATATTAACAAGATCTGTGTTTGTTTTATCTGCAAATTCTGCCCAGTCTTTTGGGTTGTTTATTACATCAGCCATAGCACTTTTAAGTATGCTTGATGTGCCTTTGGGTATATTATAAAAAACTTCCAGTGCTATTAATTGTTTATTTGCACTTTTATTAAGAAATGGTAGTGTGTTCTCGCTACCTGTGCATATATTTTGAAAATTAAGCTTTCTTATATCTTTATAGTTTTTTTCTTTTAGTTTTAAATCAGCTGTCATATTTGCCTCATTCAAGCTTAAATTATGTAATTTTTTTATTTTTTATACTATTCTCTTCACTCATTAAATTTAAGATAAATTTTTTTAGAGATTAGTATGTTTAATTTTACTATTAACATAATTTAAGAATCAAATTTTTGCAAATTATAGCACTCGTCTTATATTAAGCATTATATACGATATGCAGATTAAAATTTTATTTCATTTTTTAATTGTAGAGTTAATATTTCTTAAAATATCGGGATTATTTGATTAAAAATTTAATAATTTGGGAATATATATTATATGAGCAAAATAAAAAGGAGAATCATTTTGAATAAATTCTTAGCTCAATCTTTAAATGAAACAAATATATTAATTGTTACTGTTATACTTGTCGGACTTGGAACTACTATAGCTTTTTCCGACAATATTGCAAACTTTTTTGATTCTTCTTCAAAGATGGTTATGGATAAAAAAGATAGTCGAACTCTATTTAAAAAAGATAACAACCAAGTTCCTAAGCTAAGCGATGTTACTATAAAAGTTAATAATAAAGACCTTCAGGTCCCGATAGAAGAAATTATTCGTAAGAAATTGCGAGAGGGCAAATATATCCAAACGCTAGGTGATTCTGGAAACTTAAATGAGACTATTGCAGTTTTAAATGAATATACAAGACAAATTAAAGAAATAGTCGAAGATTCTCCTGAAAACTATGATTTTGTCACTCAGGCCTTGATGTCTTATACGGAAACACTTGACAGATATGTCAGCAATGATGCTGAAGTTGTAAAAAATGGAAATGATCCGCTGATTAAACTATTAAATGAACTGGATATAGCAGTTGATCTGTCTCAAAATGGTGATAAGGCTCAGCTTGTAGAAGATGCTGCTCAAATGATTCAAACAAAATATGGGCATACCAAAACCGGTCAATTGCTTACTATTTATATGAACGATATGTTAGAAATGGGAAAAAGAATAACATATGAGATAGATAGTCGCGCATCTAAAGATTTAGAAGAGTACATAGGTGAAATTGAAGACAAAAAAGAAGAAAGCTATTATGATGATAGTCAAATAGTTGAGAATAACAATAACAACAATCCCAAAAATGCTAACAACCTCTTTGATAACTACAATCAAAACAGGAATTTTCTCATTAGCAAAAATGGTATAAACTTTACTAGCCAAAGCACTGATAAGGATAGCAACGTTAACATAACAACAAACGGTGCTGATTTTGAATTTGACGCTATTAGCTCTGAAACTTTTGCAAGCTCGTCAATGCTTGAAAAGTGGAAGCAAGAGTTTAATGAATTAAAAGAAAATATTGATGATATAAATGAAAAGAATAAGGGGCAAAATATAGTAGAGGTATGTAAAAATCAAGATAGCAAGTGCATCATGAAAGAATTTTCAAAGGCCGGGACGGTTGAAAAAAAATGCAATACAAACAATGGCGAAGGCGATGACGATAATGAAGGTAAAAGTGCATGCCATGGTTCTAATATATTAAGCTTGAACGACACTATTTATAACTTTGACACATCTACTGAACCGGCATCTTCAACAAGCTCTAAAAATCTAAAAAACTCTAAGCTTCGCGCTCTAAAAGTTCAAGTTGAAGAATTATTAATGGATGATGATCTCACTTATTCTGAAAAGGCTAATATAGCTAAAAAAGTTAAAATTTATCGAGAAGGTAGTTATAACGACATTTTGGGTAGTTCTGTCAACACTAAAAGTTTAAAAGCTATATTAGATAAAAATAACACTAATGATAATATTGCAAAAAAAATGAAAGCATTGCCTTCTCGCAATAAAAAGAGAAAACAGGGAATGCCGGATGTTAGTATTCCGGATGTCTACATTCCAAATGTCTATATACCTAAGGTTAACATACCCAAGGCTGGAGGACCTGCCAGTGCAAGCAGCAGCTGTAGTAGCAGTGGCAATGATAGTTGCAGCGATAGCAGCAGTAGCCAATAAGTACAATAAAATAAAAATAGTACAAAATAGCAATGATTTAGTTTGATTAAAAATTTATAATTACAGCAAAAGACAATACAGCATAATTAAAAATTATGAAATGGTTGTTTTTTGTTAGTTTCCAAAATAGAACTCTTCGAGTCTAGCTTGTAATGTCGGTCACAGGACGATTATAAGATCGGAGAGTTCTATTTTCTTTATTCTCTATAAAACACTGCTTAACCTGAGTAGCTAATAGAACCTAGCGGAACTTTTAGATTATTATTTTTTTAATTTCTTATATATTATATATAAATTTAATTAGGGGTACGGGATGGGGAAGTCTTTAGTAAGCGTAATCATTACTACTTTTAACAGGGCTGATTATATTAAATACTCTATTGAATCAGTGTTGGAGCAAGCTTATAAGCATTTTGAATTAATTATTGTTGACGATGGATCGACTGATAATACTGTAGATATTGTTAAAAGTTATAATGACAAAAGAATTAGATACTTTTATCAGACTAATTTGGGGCAAAATTTTGCCAGAAATTATGGCCTACAGGTTTCTAAGGGTAAATATGCGGCTTTTTTAGATTCTGATGATGTATGGGAAAATAATAAACTTGAAAAACAAGTAGAAATCTTGGACAAGCATGCAGATATTGGACTTGTTTATTGCGCTACATCCATAATTGACAAGCATAATAGAGAAATCGAAAGACAAAAGCTTCATAATTATTGCGGCAACGTCACTAATCAACTGCTTTTACTGAATTTTTTATATAATATCTCCTGTGCAATGTTTAGGATTGATGAGAGTCTTTATAGGGTTGGCATGTTTGATGAAAGTATCACTAAGATGACGGATTGGGAGTTTTATTTAAAATATTCGTTGCATAACAAATTTTATTCTATACCTGAGTATTTGGTTAAGCACAGAGTACTTGGCAACAGCATAAACTTTAATTATATGGAGCATTTGGTCAGCGGATTTAGGATTTTTGATAAATTTTTTCAGAATAAAGATTTGCCTGGTAGTGTTATTAAAAAGAAAGAGTTAGCTTATGCAATGCAATATAGGCACCTTGCCCAAAAATTTTTGGATAATGGTAAATATATTGAAGCTAGGGTTTATATATTAAAAGCTTTTGCGCAAACGGGCGATATTATTTGGGAAAAAGATGGGATTTTTACTTTTGTAAAGTGCTTTTTGCCTTATAGATTATTTAAATTTATTAGTTATTTTAAAAAGTATCTCTGCAAAGAAATTGTAAGATTAAGAGCTAATGAGGTTTAGGGGGAAATAAAAGGAGGATAGGTTTTATGGAGACTTTAGTCAGTGTATGTATGACTAACTATAATTATGAGAATTTTATAAAAGAAACTATTGATAGTGTTTTGTTTCAGACGTATAAAAACTTTGAATTTATTATTATAGATAATGCTTCTACTGATGGGTCTGTGAAAATTATTAATAGTTATGATGATCCCAGGATAAAATTACACATAAATGAGAAAAAAATTCCGCTTTATCAAAACCTAAACAAGGCTGCAGCTCTTGCTCAAGGCGAATTGGTAACATTTTTGCATTCTGATGATATTTATAACCCTTTGTTTTTAAGTGAAATTGTTAAAGCTAAAAAGAACAATCCTAATAAAAAAGTCTTTGTTAGTGGTGTTTACTTTTGGCAAGATGATAAAAATGAATTTAAAGAATGGTGCCCATACAAAGATGGGGGTATAAAAGCAAAACATGAGACACTGCTTAATCTTTCGGTGTTTAATGTTATTGGTAATGGTGTTAACGTTGCTATAGATAAAGAATGCTTGAATCAAGCCGGTGGTTTTTCTGAAAAATATATGTATAGTGCTGATTATGACCTGTGGTTTCGCTTAGCCGGTGAGCATGAATTTGTTTATATTAACAAGCTATTGACCTACTATCGAGTGCACAACAGTAATTTACCGCAGGTTATAAATAAAAACCTGGATACCTACAAAGAAAGCCTGAGCGTAACTAACAAGGTGCTTGGAAAACTTGATAAGACAGATGCTAAACTCTTTGACTTAGCGTATTTTAGTTGTAATATTCACTTGTTAAACAAGATATTAAAGACAGGCATTAAGCACAAGTCGGGAGAAATGATAAGAAATATGCTTAAATACACAGGCATTAGTAATCCTGCAGTAAAAAAAGATCCTTTTTATTATTTTGTATATAATCTTAGTTATTTATTAGGAGATGGTGAAGAATCTATGGGGAGTGTGCTATTAAATTTTATTGAAAAAGTTGTCTTTTATCCAAGAAGAACTGTTGTTAGACGAAATATGCAGAAAAAATTACAGCTAAATTGCTCTTGAATATAATTTTTTCTTAATTTATATTTATACTGCTCATTAATTAAATTTTAGATTAGCTTATTTTACTAGCTTTAATGCAACTAAATAACCTGAAAGGTAGATTAGAGTCCGTATAACTATATGAAAAGTGATGAAAAATTTACATATAACAAATCTGTGAAGAATGCAGATGCGCTGAAAACTTGGATGTGCTTTCCTTCCACTTATGCTATTGGGATGTCTTCTTTGGGTTATTTGAGTTTATTCAGGTTATTGGACCAGGTTGACTATGTCTATCCTGAGCGAATCTTTACTAATACTGAAAAAACTGAGATATCAGCTGAGGATGTAGAGCTATTATGCTTTTCTGTGTCGTTTGAGCTTAATTTTATTGGTATATTTGATATTTTAAAAAAATATAATATGCCGTTTAGGGCATGTGATCGCAAAGATGAGTATCCTATAGTTATAGGCGGGGGGCCTGTTTTGTCTTCTAATCCTGAGCCTTATGCTCCTATATTTGATGCCATTACTATTGGCGAAGGCGAGAATTTATTATTAGAAATATCTGAAATATTAAAGGATTCTAGGGGGTTAAGCAGGCAGGAGAAATTATTAAGACTTTCGCAGCTTGAAGGGGTGTATGTGCCTGAATTTTATGAGTTTAAATACAAAGAAGGCGCAGAGATAAGCTCTATAAGCAAAAAAATAAGCCAGGCACCTGATAAAATAAAGAGAATATATATTAAAAATATTGACAACCCGTTGTGTATGCCTATAATTTCATCAAAATCAATGTTTCCTAATTCTTATATCATAGAAACATCCAGGGGCTGCCCAAGGCGATGTAAATTCTGTTTGGCGAGTTATTTGACATTGCCGGCGCGATACCCTGTTTGTGATGAGATTTTAAAAGAAATCGACAGAGGGCTTAAGTATTGCAATAAAATCGCGTTGCTTGGGGCTTTGATAACAGAGCATCCTGAGTTTGACAGGATATGTGATTATATTATTAAAAAAAGACAAGAAAAAGAGTTTGAAATATCAGTATCATCGTTGAGAATAGACAGAATAACGCCTAGTATTATTAAAATGCTAGTAGATTGCGGACAAAAAAATGCTACTGTTGCTATTGAGGCCGGTAGTGAAAGGCTGCGCAAGTTTATTAATAAAAATTTGTCTAAGGAAGATATTTGTAGGGGAATCCAGATAGCTGCAGAAAACGGATTAAAAGGATTTAAAACCTATGGGATTATTGGATTGCCCACTGAGGAACAGCAAGATATTGACGATCTGGTTAACTTGATGAAAGACTTAAAAAAACAAAATAAAGGCTTTAACTTAAGCCTAAGTATTAGTTCTTTTGTGCCTAAGGCACATACACCTTTTGAGAGGCAGGCTAGACAATCTAATAAAGAATTAGAGCAAAAAAGTAATTGTATAAAAAAACAACTTCTGAGAAGTGGGATTGATTTTAAACCGGCTAGCATAAAATGGGAGTACATACAGGGTGTTTTATCTATGGGGGATAGGCGATTATACCCTATATTGGAACAGGTATATGAATATGGTAGTACTCTTGGCAGCTGGAATAGAGCTTATAAGTCTGTTGGTAAAGACTTAAACATACCACCTTATGATTGGTATATATTAAGAGAGAAAGATCAGGACGAGATCTTACCCTGGAGCCTTATAGATAATAGATAATGACTTGCCAGTAACTGCTAAAAAAATTCTCACTTTTTAAGTTTTAGAGCCGAGCGAGTCGACTTTGTCGACGCAAAGCGAGGCAAAAAAAGAATTTGCCCCTATGAGGGGTAAGGGGTGGATAAAAACCTTTTACTCCTTACTGACTACTGGAGTAGCTGCTTTATTTCCGGAAATTCGACATTTAAAAATAAAAAAGTTAAGTGATCTCGGGTATTTTACCGATTTTTCAAATTAAACGTAGGTACTCAGTTATCTAATAATTTTAG
>JANQFW010000035.1 GCA_028277625.1 Candidatus Gastranaerophilales bacterium
TATATTTTTTATTTGTTTAATATATATTATAGCAACTTAGAAAAACCTTTGCAGGAATCGCTTTGGATTTTCAAAAAAAAGGGCTATTTTGTTAAAAAACTGTTACATTTATATTTTTGATTAAAGCGGATGAATTTTATCTTGACAAAAAGTTTGGCTTGCCGTACATTGTGTTTAAAAAGAGCAAGCTGATTGATTGCACTATTCTTGTCTTGATATTATTAATTAATATAAGTTATTAGAAGCTCTTAATAAAGGGCTGTATTTGTTGTAAGGAGTATAAAATAATGAGTAGCATTTCAGCAGGCCTTTTGCAGGCGGCAAGGCCAACTATAAATAGAGCAAAGAAGCAACCAAGAGTTGCTGTTATAGATGATTTTAAGGTTCGTAGAGTTGATATAAATAGAACAGGTGATAAAGACTTGCCTCATGGTAATGCAGTGGTGCCTGTATTAAAATCTGAGGCTGCAACAGCTAGTTTGCAGCCATTAATACAAGTTTTTACCAATGATGAAAGAGTGAAAGTGTTAACAGATTTTATTCCTGAGCAAGTTGATAAAATCCTTGAAGAGTGCGCTAAAAAAGGTGATTTTGATGCGGTAAATATTTCTGCCGGATTACATAAATCAATCAGCTTTTTAAGTAGAAAAACAGGAATAGAGGATTTAAGTCCAGATAATCTAAATAAAAACAAAGAGAGAATAAGAGAGTACTTGCTGGAGAGTAATATTGACAAGGTTGCTAAGACAATTTTATCCTTAGAAAAAATTACTGACAAAGGCATAAAAGTATATGTGGCTGCAGGAAATAAAGGGCCTGAATATGTTAATTTGTTTAGTTTTGCCAAAGGTGTTATCTCGGTTGGAGCTACAGATGCTAATGGCAAGCTTCTTTCTAGTAGTGCGTGCAATGATATGCTTAAATATATGGTTGGAGAATATTCAGTTGGTCAAGAGAAAAATTCTAGTGGTGAATATCAATACTTTTTAACTGACCCTTCGGGCGAAAAAGTTAGGCTTGCCAAGCCATTTGGGGAGCATTTAAGTCCTTACCATAAACCTAAAGAAGGTCCTCCAGCTGATAGTGCAAAGATTAAGGGCACTTCTTTTGCGGCACCAGCAAGGCTTGCTTATGAATTAAGTAGGTAGGTAATGTAAAATAGTGCTTTGGATTGTAAAAAAATACAATATTTCCTTTCCGAATTATTGTATTTATATTTTTATTAAATATTATAAATATTGTAGAGGAATGCTTTTAAAGCTTTTTTATTAATATTGAAAGCTAAGAATGAAATATATTAAAAAAAGGGAGTTTAGTAAATGCTTATTATTAAGCCGTATAGCCATACTTATAGCTTAAAAAAGAATGTCAATAATGTTAAGATGCCTGTACAGGCTGATAAACAAAAAATATCCGGGAGTGATTTTTTAAAACAAAACGCAGATTTTAATAAATATTTAGTTAATTTTAAAGGTCAAGTTTATAGTGATTTGTTTGGTCAAGAGACGAGTAGCATACTGGGGCAGGATGTAGTTGATGAAATTAACGATAAAAAACTAGCTTTAACACCTGGAAATATGGCAAGAATGTATGTAGCAGCAGATATAATAAAGAGTGATGAGTCTGAAAGGCTACACGATGCAATCTATAGTGGACTAGAAGATCTGTTTTGCAACCATAGTGATTCAAGAGTCAGGGCAGGAGTGTCTTTGGCTCTGGGAGGTATTGGATCAAAAGTTAGTGGTGGTAGACAAAATGATATAGTTGATTTACTTATTGCTCCAGAAAAAGGCATTAATGATGAGGATGCTAATGTAAGAGTTTCTTCAATTGAAGCCCTAAGTAATATTGGACCAAGCGCTAATGTTAATATTGGACAACAAGAGAAAATATTTAATAATCTTACTGCGGAAGAAAAAGGCATTAATGACATTGATAGAGATGTAAGAATTTCTTCAGTTGAAGCCTTAGGTAATATTGGATCAAGCGCTAACGTTAATGCTGAGTTACAAGAGAAAATATTTAGTAGTCTTACTGCGGAAGGTAAAGGTGTTAATGACGCAGATAATAAGGTAAAACCAAAAGCATTTTTTTCCCTGGGTAAGTTAGGTGCTAATGCTAATGAAGCCTTGCAAAGTAAGATGTTTAATCTTTTGATCTCAGAAGGAAACTTTATCAATAGTGAAAATAAATTTATAAAAATTTTATCATTGCAAGCATTGGCAGCATTAGGAGGTAATCCTCAAGCTAAATTTAAAAATGAAATCTTTGCTTCTCTTAAACAAGGATTTACCGATCCAATTGAAGATATAAGACTTACAGCAATTGATAGCATGAAAAATATAGTAGGTCATATTAGTACTGATCAAAAAAATGAGTTATACACTGATCTTACTGCTGACAATATGGGTATTAACGACCCAAGTTCAGCTGTAGTAAAAGCAAATGCGTATGAAGCCTTGGGATATTTAGGCGCTAATGTTAGTGTTGAGCGACAAAATGAAATATTTAATCTTCTTACTACCGGAGCTGAAGGTGTTAATGCTGTAGATGAAGATATAAAAGAACTTTCATTTATTGCACTTGGTACTTTAGCGGCTAATACTAAAGATGAGAATTTGCAAAATAACATATTAAATTGGCTTGAAGCTGGCATTAATGACGATAATCATGATGTAAAAATTTTATCATTTATAGCGCTGGGCTCTCTAGGAGCTAATACTAAAGATGAAAATATGCAACATACCATATTTGACTTAATTACAGCTAATGGAAACGGTATTAATGATAATAATGAAAAGGTAAAATTAGCGTCATTTCATGCTTTGGATGAAATAGTAGATAGTACCAAAGATGAAAAGCTGGTAGCTAAAGCCTATAATTTATTTTGTAATAAAGCCAAAGATGACCAAAATGCAATAGATGTTTTGGAGCATGTAGCTAAGAAAAAAGGATTTTTAACAATTCCACTAAAGAAACATTTTACTTTAAAGTCTATTCCTATGTACTTAATAGACATTTTAAAGTCTCTTTTCGGGTTTTATGAAAAGACTACTTTTTTCATAAATGTGTTAGAAAAAATAAAAGAAGTAAGAAGCAAAACACATGATCCGGATGTGTTCACTGAGGCATTTATTGCCCAAAAAGAACTGGAAGCAAAGGATTTAATGTTACAGACTGCTGTTCGTTTAGACACAGAACCTGATACGTTTGTAAGTGGGGGGAGAACTTCTCCTGATATGGCTCAAGGTCTATATCGTAGGCTGTCAGGTGAGGGATCACGTAAAGAGGCCAGATAATCAGCAGTACCTTAGCGTTTGGGCGTTAAGCTTTGTAAGACTCTAAAATGCGTTTAAATTCGTTTAAAAATTCAGCAGCGTCTACCCCCTGGATGACTCGGTGGTCGGATGAAAGTGTTGCAGTAAATATATTTGCAACTTTTATTTTATCTTCAATAACTATAGCCCTTTTTTGGATTTCGCCAATAGCTATGCCGGCAACATCAGGAGGATTGATGATGCAGCTGAATTCTTTTACACTAAACATGCCCATATTAGAAATGCTAAAAGTTCCGCCTGTTACGTCTTTGGATTGTAATTTATTGTTTAAAACTTTTTCTTTAATAAGCGAGGTTTCATTTACAATATTTTCCAGGGTTTTATTTTTGCAGTCGTGGACAACAGGCACAAGCAATCCGTCCGGCACAGCAAAGGCAATGCCTATGTTTATATCTTCATAAATTTCTATATAATCACCCTTATAACTGGAGTTAAATAATGGGTATTTATCCAGCACCTCTGCAAGGGCTTTAATTAGGATATCTGTATAGGTAATAGTTATGCCTTTGGTTTCCAGTAGGCTTTTTTGTAGATTAATTAGCTCATCTGCAATAATATCAACAGAAACATAGAAATGGGGTATGTTTTGCTTGCTTTCTACCATTCTTTTGGCGATGGTTTTACGCATTTTGGATAGGTTTATAACTTCTGATACTTTTTTTTGCGTGGTTTGATCAATCTTTTTTTCTGCTGCTTTTTGCTCTTCAACTTTTTGTATTGTGTGCTCTTTAAACTCTTCGGTTATTTTTTTTTCTGACAGTAATTGCAAAACATCTTTTTCCAGAATTCTGCCGTCGGGACCTGAGCCTGTAACTTGAGATACGTCTAGTTTTTCTTTTCTTATTATTCTTTTTGCCAGAGGGCTTACTTTGGCTTGGGTAAAAGCTTTTGGGGTCGTATCTTTTTTTTGTTTACTTTCCGGTATTTTAACCTCTTGTATTACCTCTTGTGTTTCTATGGGAGGGGGGGATTTTGTTTTTATCACTTTATTAAGTTCTTCTTTTTTTACATCATGCTTTATTTCTGAGAGTTCAGATCCGTTTAATTCTGCTATTATACTACCTACATCAGCAGATTCACCTTCTTCTACTAAAATTTTACTTATAGTTCCTTCATCCAGCGCTTCTATTTCCATATTTGCCTTGTCTGTTTCAACTTCTGCAATAACTTCGCCAACTTTTATATGATCGCCGGCTTTTTTTATCCAGCTTACAATTTTTCCGTCTGACATTGTTTCACTTAACCTTGGCATGTTTATTTTTGTAGTCATTTTTAGGTCCTCTCTGATTTTTCAACCTTTAGCATATCTAGTACAGAGTTAACAATTGTTTCTACGCTTGGCAAAGCTGCTTTTTCAAGCGTTTTGTTATAAGGCATTGGCACATCTTCAGCGCAGATTCTTAAAACAGGGGATTCTAAGTATTGAAAGCAGTTTTCGCTTATCAGGCTTGATATTTCCGCAGCTACACTGCCTGTTTTCCAGGCTTGGTTGACAACAACGGCAAGCCCTGTTTTTTTAACAGATTGAAAAATAGATGTGGTATCAAGAGGGTTTAAGCACCTTAAGTCTATAACTTCTGCGTTTATGTCATAGTTTTCGAGAGTTTTTGCAGCTTGTAGGCAATCTTGTACGCTTTTGGAGTAACTTATGATTGTAACATCTTCGCCGGCTTTGGCTATATTTGCAATGCCAAGAGGTACTATATAATCATAGTTTGGGACTTCTCCTTTGGTATTGTATAGATTTTGGTCTTCTATAAATAGGACAGGATTATCGTCTCTTATTGCGGATTTTAAAAGCCCTTTTGCATCAGCCGGGGATGATGGGACAACAACCCTGAGACCCGGGCAATGAACAAAATAAGCTTCCAGGTGTTGAGAATGCTGTGCGCCTAGCTGATTGCCTGCACCTTGTGGGGTTCTTATTACAAGTGGTACTCTTGTTTGGCCGCCGAACATGTAGCGCACTTTTGCAGCGTGGTTTACAATTTGGTCCATTGCCAGAAGTGAAAAATTAATGGTCATTATTTCTGCAATTGGACGAAGACCGCTCATTGCTGCACCTACTGCTGCCCCTACTATCATTTCTTCGGAGATGGGGGTATCTTTTACTCTGTTTTCACCATATTCTGCATATAGTCCTTTGGTAACTTTATAGGTTCCTTGATAAAATGCAACTTCTTCGCCTAAGATCATAACTTCGGGGTCTCTGTCCATTTCTTCTTTTAGTGCGGCATTAAGAGCTTCTCTATAACTTAACTCAGCCATAGCATTACTTCCTCTCTATTCTGCATAAACATATTTGTATAACATATCTTTTGAAGGTTCTGGGCTTTTTTGTGAAAACTCTACGGCTTCATTTATTTCGTTGTCTATATTGTCATTTATTTCTGACAATTCGTAGGTGTCTATTATGCCCTCTGTTATTAAGCGTCTTGCGTAGCGCTCTATCGGGTCTCTGTCTTTCCAGATTGCTTCTTCTTCCGGTGTTCGATATCTATCCGGGTCTGCCATTGAGTGGGCTTTGTATCTGTATGTTTGCATTTCTATAAAATAAGGACCGCCACCTCTTCTTATTTTTTTGACGGCATTGCTTACGTTTTTTCTTACTTCTATAACATCCATTCCATTAACAGCCATAGAAGGTATGTCGTAAGAGCAGGCTCTTTTATAGATTTTTTCTACGGAGGAGGCTCTGTGCACGCTGGTACCCATACCGTAATAATTGTTTTCGCACACAAATAAAACTGGCAAATTCCATAGTTTAGCCATATTCATTCCTTCGTGGAATGCTCCTTCATTTACTGCACCGTCTCCAAAAAAGCATACGCAAACCAGGTCTTCGTCTTTATAGTTTATAGACATGCCTATACCTACGGCAATTGGTATGCCTCCGCCTACTATAGCGTAGCCGCCCATGAAGCGGTTTTTTTGATCAAAAAGATGCATTGAGCCGCCGAGTCCACGACATATGCCGGTGCCTTTGCCGAAAAGTTCTGCCATGACTTCTTTTGATGCAGAACCTTTTGCCAGTGAATGGCCGTGGTCTCTGTAGGCACTGACTACGTAGTCTTTATCAAATAATGCTGAGATTGTACCTACTGCAACTGCTTCTTCGCCTATATATAAATGTGTAAATCCTGAGATATTGCCTCTCGAATACATTTGGGCACATTTTTCTTCGAATTTTCTTATTAATACCATTTTTCGGTATAGTTCTATTAATTCTGGCTTATCTAAAAAGTTATCTATTTTTGGCATGTTAACCACCTTATATATCGCAACTGGTTTCTATTTTGTCTACAATTATGTTTTCGTGTGTTAGGGTTTTATGTACCGGGCATTTTTCTGCTATTGTTAAAAGTTTTTGTCTTTGTTCTTGGTTTATGTCGCCTTTTACTTTTATATATCTGGTAATTTTATCTAGTTTGCCTGTTTTGGTTTCACATTCTTCGCAGTTTTCTGCGTGTATTTTTTCGTGGTGTAGGTCTATTTCTATAGACTGGATATTCCAGTCTTTTCGTCTTGCGTACATTAGCATTGTCATAGATGTGCATGAGCCAAGCGCTGCAAGTAGCATATTGTAAGGGCTTGGCCCTTTATTATCGCCGCCGTAGTCTTTTGGCTCGTCAACAATAAATTTAAAATCGCCTACATTTATTTCGTGTTGTAGGTTTTTGAGAAATTTAACGTTTACTTTTTCCATATAATTTCTTTCAAAAATTCAGTATCCTTTTAAAGAATACCGAAAACTTGAATTCTATAAATTGGTACACTAAGCAGAATCGCTATGTACACCTATACTATGCTGGTAGATTTTTTTGACAGGCCTGATGAAAACTTTTATTTAATACTAGGCGGTTTTAGACTTTCTTTTAACTTCAATAGTAAAACCTAAAGAATTTATAATGCTAAATATTACATTCTCTAGCTAAATTCAACTATTCCTCTATAGACTTCTTCTCCACTTTTATTATAATGAGTTACTTCGACTTCAATATTATTTGGACCATTGTTTGTTTTTACAATTCTTAGCGCCTTTGCTTTTCCAATTAGTATATTCTTAATTTGATATGCTTGATATATTTGATGATTTAAATTTTATTTCATCTTGCAAAAAGTTATATTTTTTGCCTATACCATATTTTAGATAAGAATTCAAGTCTCGATTCTTTTTAGAATTATTATTTTTGTTAATAATATTCTTATTATTGCATCCCTTAAGTCTATTTATAATCATTATTTAAACCTTTATTATACTCTCTCTCAATTATAAAAAAAACAAAAAAAAATTATCTGCAATTTTTTATAAAATGTCTTATTATCTTTTATAGGTTGGAATATCCAGTATTTAACAAAAGTTAATATTAGCAGTTAATTTTTAAAGAAAAAACAATTAACTGCCGATATACAAAATATATAACTTGGCAACGTTTGGAGCGAACCATGGCTAAGATTATTGAGAACTCCCAAGGTAGGAGAATGATAAAACTAACATCCGATGACATCTTAATGGTAGTAAATCTGTATCAACAACAATGTAAGTCGCAAACGTTTACGTACGAAGAAGCAAGAAAAATGCTTAGTAGTGGCAGGTTTTACCTCCCTGAAGACTTATGATTATGACCCCCTCGTCCTTTTGAGGGGGTCATTAAGACCTTTTTAAAATATTATATTTTTTGTTTACATTAATATGGACTCTTGTGGAAAGGGGAACCTTTACACACTGTTTCTCTTATCTATAAGAGTTAATTTAGTTTGGGGATGGATATTAATAACACACCTTGACCTGACTTGACTATAAAAATAGTTGAGAACTTAATTAATTTTTCTAAAAATACTGTTTTTTATTAGCCTACTTTTAGAATTAGAATCCTTATAACATTCCAGCAGCTGTCTCTTGCCCTTTTTTCTGTACCGCACATCCACCTACATATTGGCATGTTTAACAGTTATTTTTTACCTTTTGCCGGATTGCCTTGAGGCTTGTTTTATATAGTTATTACACTTGAGAATTTGCTCCAGGAACTTCGTTTGATTTGTCAAGCAGCACAAACCAAGTTTTTAAGTTTTTTTGCAGAGAAGGAAAGTCCCTGGAATAGTATTATTATTTTGTTTAAAAATCCTTTTATTTCTACTTATACTACTACTGAATACTACT
>JANQFW010000043.1 GCA_028277625.1 Candidatus Gastranaerophilales bacterium
AAAACAATAGCATTTTCAAAATCTGATTACTGGCATGATTTGATTACAAGGCTTTTTATTATCCAATATAATCTATCACTTAGAATTTAATCACCGCCCATTTATTTATCTCCTTTTATTGATATAATTACGTTTTGGAGGTGCTTATTATGAAATTTTGTTGTGAAAAATTAGAAGAAGTTACAACAATTACTAAAATTTTCGGCGAACTTGGGGACCCATCAGACTTTGTAGACGGTATAAATCTTGTACAAAGCTTGCCAGATGACCATTTTGAAACAGGGAACTATAAAACTTTAGGTTTTACCTATGTTACGGTGTCTGGTTATATTGAAGTTTGTACGGATGCAGAGCGAACAATTAGTAAAATTAAAATAAGTTTCTGCCCGTTTTGCGGTACAAATTTAACTAATTAATAACCCTGAATAAGCTGATAAATTAGGCATAGCTTTTAATATATTTGCTGGTTCGCCTTCTATAGCAGCGTTTATATATACAGCTACACCTCTATCATTAAAATGAAACGGATAACTAAGCCTCTGGTCAAGTTCTGTACCTACTCTGACAGATTTTCCATGAATATATTGCGAAAAAGGATGAGATCTATCATCTAAGACTTCTACAAACTGCTTATAATAAACGTCTTTGGTTTTTGCATTTAGCTGTATTGCCTGGATATGCCTTCCCCTATTGAAGGCTGCATTTAGGTTTGTTCTCACAATCGTTCTAAGGCGATTTTCTGTAACCGCTGGTGTATTTATATGTCCAGGAAGTTTTGAAACGCTATAAACCTCTTGTAGAGCCTGCATGGTTTTCTTCTCCGACCAACCGTTCTGTATTCCCATTAATAAGGTCTTTTTCGTTTCAACCAGATATAGCCCTGCGAGTTCTCCGGCGATTTCCTTTGATAGAGTGGTTATGTAAGTTAAATATTCAGGTTCCAAAAGCTCGTTTCCAGGAAGAGAAAATTTCTCTGGTTTCATTTCCTCAAGGAAGGATATTTTCCCTTCTTTGGCGGCCTGTTTTAAATATTTTTGGAAAACGGATTTTATCGCTCCAACGAAAGACCCTTTTATTTGTAAATTTTCAATATCTTCAAATTTTTTCTCCGGAATAATTTTTTTATTACTAACTTTATTAGAAATATCTATAAAAATTTCATCTACAACGTCCTCAATTCTAACCATTACGGTAATTTCTTTTTCTTCAAAAAAATTTCCTATTTTAGCAAAATTAACTTTTAATTGAGGACCTTCAAGCTCCCACCCGTTATAAGACCTTTTTGCAAATTTTTCTTTGTCATTCTCCTTATTATTTTTGCTTTCTTCTGAATCGTTCTCCTTTTCAGGACTAATATCAAGCAGATCATCTTCGTTAACTTCAGGGAATCCTAGCAATAAAAGTATTTTAGCTTCTATTTCTTTTGTTACTCTTACAGCACCAGCTTTGCGGGCTTCATTATACAGTTTGATAATTTTTTCTATGTCTTCCCCATCAGTAGGGTTAAATTTTAATTTCGGGTACTCACTTTGAGGACCGTAGTTATACATTACATAACGCTTTATAAGCTGCTCATTAACTGTTTCCTCAAGATCAACTTTATCCTGGTTTACGACCATCAGGAAAACATCATATTGAGTGCTTGCCTTAGCGTTACTGCCAACTTTTACGTTCAAAAATCCTAATTCAGATGGTACTTTCAGGGCTTTAGAAATAGCAAAATCATATCTATCAAGAGCTTTTTCAAAGGCATCACCTGAAGAACCGTCAAGCTTAATAACCTCGCTATCATAAGTGTTCGGTATCAAAATAATGCCGCCCTGATGAGATTTTTTAAGGCTTGCTGCTGTTTTTTGCAGTTGGTCTTTTATCTGTTCTTCTGTTTTACCTGATAATGTATTAGGGTCATAAGTTGCTATAATAGGAGGTATACCAAATCTTTCAAGCAAAATATTGTAAAATCTTTTAATTTTATCCTTGTTTTTATAACCGTCAAAAGCTGGTTTTAAATCAGATATGCCAAAATAATTAGCGTTTTCCATGTTATTAATATGGAGAATCATTTTTTCTTCCGGCAAATATATTTCCCCGGTCTCTACTTCCTGCCTTATGCCGTCTTCATGAAGATCACCGTACTTGTCAGGATAAAACTTTATCATTTGACTGTCTCTGGTCTTAATTCCGGCTATTTTTAGTTTGCCGTTATCACCCTGCCACAGTATCTCAGACAAGGAAAATCCAAACACCTTTTTTGGTAGTTCTATTCGTTTTAATGTCTGGTAAAAACTGCCTTTAAGGTTATTTAAGTTAGATTCTATTTCTTCAGCCAGTTCTTCTTGGCCTTCCGGGGCTTGTATAGTCCACCCTTTACCTAACATAGCCTGCGTTCTGACTTCAAGGCATACATTAACCTGTTCGTCATAGCGCATTTTCTCATACTCACTCAGGGTTGCTTCATCAGGGTTAATGCCTGATAACAGCCCATCACCCATTACCAGGGCAACGGAGTACTCTATGCCTTCTTTTTTTGCAAAAAAGTTTTTAATTCGTTTTATCATTTTTTCTCCCTAAAATTAGGCACAAAAAAAAGGCACTTAATGACTAATAGCCTCTTTGGGCTAAAATTCATCAAGTGCCTTTTCTTGATTTTGTGCCTTATGTCTCACCAGCCAGGCGTTAAGGCAGACGCTTTTCAGGTTCGGGAGCTAACCGAACCCTAGACTGGGGTAAATCTATAATTCTAATCGTAATCTGGAAAACATTTGTATCCTTTTATTTTAGATAATTCTTTTCTTACTTCACAATGTTCACAATTATTTCTAAGATAAGTTAATATTATCTCTCTATCATGCTCTTGTACTTCCTGCGAGCTGGTTTTGAAATAACTTATAATGTGTTCGATAAAATCTTTCATAATGCAAATAATCTCCTCAAAGGTAAAATAACGATTTATTTCTGCGTAATTTCTTAATTAAACACCTACTATATAATTCTCCGGGTTTTCCATTGAGATTCCATCGTTTTCCAGGCAGATAATAACTGCGTCCCTTATATCATCATGGTTTGGTTCGTTGTTTATAAGCTGTTCTATTAATTCATTCCTGAGTTTTACAGGTATATTCTCGTTAATAAAGACTTTTCCGTTTTCAAATTTTCGAGATTGAGCCTCAAGCCTGGATATTTTATCCGGCACACAATTCACCTCTTCCACTGGAACTTCCGTTGTTCTGGTTAGTTCCTGGACAATAAATTTAAATGCTGTTATGGCTTCAACCCTCAATTTCTGAAATTTATGCCGTTTCCAGAAGTTTTCAGCGGTTTTCAGAATTTCATTAAAAGTAATTTTTTCATTCTTGATGTCCTGAATATACCAATTTCCATAATGTGTTTTAAAAAGATAAGCAAAGCCAGAAAAGTCATTTTGCTGTTTTTGCCCCGCTGCAGGGTCAAGACCCGCTATTTTTAGAGTAATTCTTTCTTCAAAAGGAATTTCGCCGCTATAATATTTAATCCAGCTTTCCTTGATTATGGCTGATTCATCGTCCCTGCAATTGTTTTGTTTTTCCCGCTCAAAGATGATTGACCCCATGTTTTCTTTGTCAATCATCAGGTTTTCAAAAGAGAAAGCCGGATTTTCTTTCCATAGAACCTCTTTTGTATCAAAATTTTTGATTGCCTGGAACTTACGAAACTTCCAATGTGGGTTATTTTCCAGGCTGTGCATTAAGTCCTGCTTATTTATTGCTGTTCCCTGGACATGGATGCAGGATTTCTTTGTTTTTGCCCTGGCCGGATATAATGCCCCCCAGAACCAATCGTTTTTTTTGTTGATCCTGTTTATATTATGGATGTCCTCATCGTCGTAAAGGTCATCGCATATAATATAGTCCGGCCTTGTATTCCGAAAGTTAAGACCTCTCATCGACTCTCCAGCGCCGATAGCTCCGAAGATAACACCGTTTTTTAGAACAAAAAGTTTTTCAGTCCATTTAAGATCCCCTACCTGATCACCGTAATCTCTCCTTAATTCCTCATTTTCCTCAAGCTCACTTTTTATAGAAAGATTGATATTTATAGCCTTTGTTGTCGTACTTTGGACATTAAGAAAAAATTTATATTTTTCAGGCTCTACCAGGGCCATGTATAAAGGGATTAGAAAACATTTTATTGTGGTTTTAGCATGTTCTCTGGGTGCTAGCGTGCTGGTAAAGGTTTCTTCCCTGGTATTAATAAAATAGCCATGCAGTTCGGAGCAAAATTCAGAAGTAAATTTTTCAGGAAAGTAATGTTTTCCCCATTTAAGAATGACAGGTTCAAATCTTCTTTTCCTTTCCTGCGTCAAGTCTTCCAACATTTTTAGATATTGGCTTTTTTGCATCTGTATCCACTTCTTGTAATTCTTTTATTTGAGCTTGAAGCTCATCAAGTTCTTTTTGGCTAACTTCGGTCTTAAAAATTTCTCCTTCAGGGTTGGCTATTTCCATTTTCTCGGTATAGCCACGTTTTTTGCCTTTTGTTTTTAGTAAAAACTGAATAGATGAAGTGCAGCCTTCCTGTATTTTTAGAATTAATTGGCTTTCAGTAAAATCTATTATGGACTCTTGAATATCGTCTATTTCCTGTTTAAATTTTTCGTTTTTTAGATACCTGTAAAAAGTTTGCCTGCTTACATTTAAAGCCCTGCAAGTAGCTGAAATATTGCCACCCTTTTTGTCAAACATTTCTATAATCGCTTTTTTGGATACTTTTGCCATATTTGCCTACCTTCTTTAACTTATAGTGTTTTTAATGTTTCTAGCCACTCTGAAGCATCAACATTTTTTAATTTCTTCATAACTCCGGCAACTAAAGCGACCTGGAAATCATTTTCATTAGCTGGGTCAAAAAATCCACATTTACTATGCTTTATAGAATACCCATGCCTGGGATATTCCCTACAAATATCAGGTCTTTTTTCGTGTATTGAACACCGATTATTTTTAAGAGCCTTACAATTATAAAATTTTATGTTCGGGTTCCGGACAAACAACATATTAAAGCCATGATGTTCCCTGGCCTCCTCAAAGCTTATTTCATACCATAATTCTTTAACTTCGTCCGGTAACTCACCATTTACCATTGTTGCCTTACAACAAAACCCACACTGCCTACATTTCAGCTTATTTTTCATTTTTTACTGAACCCCTTTACGTTGTAACATTTGTAACTTTTTCATCCAGGGATTTTTCCAGTAATTTTGAAAAAGCCACACTTGTTGATTTAATGTTAAATTCCCGTTTAAGCTTGTCTATAGCTTCTATAAAGTTATCTGTGTTTTTATCCCCGTCTGCCAGGATTATCATTTCTGAAGATTTTTTTTCTTCATTTATTAATTCAAATAACTCGCTTAAAAGCTCCATATCTTTTTTATAAAGGATTAAACTTACCCTAAAATGTTCAGAAATTGGAACAATTGTGGAAGAGGTTAAATCCTTAATTTTTATATCGTCCATGGATATATGAGCAAATTCCTTATATTCTATGCTTTGAATTTCATCTAATAATCTTTTTAATATACCTTTATCATCTTCCCCGTGTAATGAGTTGTGGGAGAGCTGCAAAGCGATAATTTCATCTTTTTTTAAATCATCTTCATTGGCATACAGTATTTTAATTTTGCTGTAACCAATTTCAAGACAAGCTTTATATCTGTGATTACCGCTTATAATCACATATTTCTCTTCATTTTTTTTCTTATAACAAGCTATTACGCTACTACAGCCGGTTTTCTGGATATTACTTTTTAATTTAGCAAAATCTTTTTCAGACATTTTATTTGCATTTATTTCAGTTGGCTCAACTTCACTGATACCAACCTCTTTTACTTTCCATTTATCTTCCACTTTGATTTTTCCTTTTTACAAATTCTTTTAAAGCATCACGTATACTCTTAATTTCGCCGAAAGTAAACTCATAAACTAAAGCTTTTTTATCGTCAGTTTTTTTCTTGGTAAAAACCCCTCTATACTTCATGCTCACTGCCATTGTGGTATAAATTTTTGTATAGCTTTTATCAAGCTTGGAGATAATTCTTTTTTCCAGGCTTTTTTTTACATATTGAGTTTTTATAATGAGTAAAATTAATTTGCTTAAAAGCTTTATATTATTGTTCGTGCAAAAATCACTTAATAAAAATAACTCGTATTCTTTATCACTACTGTAATCAAAGCCAAAAGCTCCTAATAAATATTCTCCAGATAGTACAACATAACAGAGTTTTGGTTGCTTAAACCTGGTTACTTTTTTAACAAAATTTTTCTGCAGAATAGAAAAATAAGAAGGTTTTACCTCATTTACTTTTATTTCAGTGTTTTCATTAATTTCAAAATCATCATCTGGGATTCTGGCATCTAAAAAAAGATTCCTTTTTGTTTCAGCTCTTAAACCTAAGTATTTGTCCTGATTACAATAAAGAATCGTGTTTAAATCTTTAGCTATTTTATGAAAAGGCAAAAAATTATTTTTACTGATGATTAAAAAATTATCTATTCCTGCGCTTTTTTCCTTTATGCCTGCATAAGACATTTCTTTTTTTTGAAAATCTGACTCATAATCACTATGCTTTTTTAAGCGGGTGATTGTCGAATTTGTTTTTGAGTTAAATTCCTGCTGAAATAAAATCTCTTTATCGTTTTCCATGGCATCATTCAGGTTTCCAGGTATATAGTCTATACTTTTAAAAAGATTGACTAATTTAGCTGTGGTTTCACTCAGTTTTTCTATAGATTCCTTAGTTTTGCTTATATAAGCAGAAAACTCGTTTTTTCCATATTCAGTGTTTAAGTCATACTTATGAATTCTATGAAATAATAAAAAAATAGCTAATTCAGTGCTTTTTAGCCCGTCTTTATAGTTATTTAAAACCTCAAAATGGTTAATATAATTAATGTTTAGCTTCCCCAGGCTTATTCTTCTTAAAACATCGTTAAACTCTGAATTATTATAAATTTTAGATAATTTTTTTTCTTCATTTAAAGCTAATTCAATCTCATAATTATATGGGTTCACCGTTGCCAGTTTGTTTTCTATGGAATTTATAACACAGCTTATAATTTTTCTGGATGGAGAAAAAGCCCTGGCTATAATCCTTGTCCCTTCGTTATGGTCTTCAGCAAAAATTAAAGGTTCTATAGCAGTAGCAAAGCCCTTTTTGACCTTAAAAGCCTTCTCAAAGTCTTTTCTTGTTTTTATCTTTCTATAAGATTCTTCCTCATTATTTAAGGCAAAATCTACAAAAGAATACATGAAATGAATAGATTCCAGGATTTGCCTAAAATTTTTTGTTACGTTAAAAATCCTGAACTCTAGCGTTCCTGTTCTAAAATAGGACATTATATTTATCTGAAACCTGTAATGCCCTCTATTGGAGGAGTTTGCAAAAACATTTTTTAAGGCTTCTAAAGAGTTTGCGCTATCAACTCTTTCTTTAAATTTGTAGGTTGGAACCGGAACAAGGTGTTCAACATTAAACCACTCACCAAGATTAAAAATATCATTAATCAAAGGTGATACGAAAAAAGCTAAAGCAAAAATTTTTTTGAGGTCTTCAAGTCCTAAATCTCCGATGTAAATATGTCCATCAAAGCCTGTGTTCCACATAAGAACAGCATCTTTAGACAAACACTGATTTATAAAAGACCTTAATTCCCTTAAATCACTTCTGTTAAAATATAAGGGCCTTGTATTGATTTCTCCCCCAAAATTACCTGAAGGAGTGGCTTTTTTAGCATTACTATTTACAATGCTCTTTTCTTCCTTACTCCATTTATAGCCTGAGGGTAAGTTTATAGCAGCTTTATCAATATCGCCAAACTCTATTTCAAGCCCAAAAGTTCTATCATACTTACTCAATGGTATCTAAAAGCCCTTTATTAGCTAACTTCATCAGTGTGTAATAATCAGGGTTAAGTAATATTTTGGAATTATTACTAAAAAGCCTGGCCTGCATCCCTTCAATCACAGTAATATCAGTATTTACACATATTGTATTTACGTCAGTAAATCCGCCAATCTCCAAAAAGCCAGCATTTAACAAAATCCTATCTTTATCTGTTTTTAAAACATCTAACTCCAGAGAAAAAGGATTATTGAATCCATCAAAATACTTTTTAAAAATAGTTGAATAACCTGTTAAAAAAGCCTCCCCGGTTCTTATCTCGTCATAATCAGAAAAACTATAGTTAAGTAACATGCTGCCGCCAAAAGATATATTGAAAAAGCCTATCTTGTATAGGTTTGAAGCAATTTTACTTAAATCGGTTTCCTTTGGTATTTTTTCACCACAACAACAAAAATTTACTATAGCAGTATTTTTATTTACTAATTTTTTAGCTGAAGCTATTGATATTCCTTCTCTTCGGTCAAAAGCATCAATAATACTTATATTCTCATCTGCATAAATATTAATAGCCTTTTCAGTATTTTTTGTAGTATAAATTTTTTCTCCGGACAAAGAACTTAGAATAAAATCTTTTAATAGCGGAGATTTAAGCATATAAGCGACATTTAAGGCTTTTATTTGTGCTATTTTTTGAATTAAAAATTTATTTTTTTCCAGAGTATTTTTATCAAAGTATAGCTTCATAATAGTCTCTTTTTTGCCCCTGACAAATATCTTCTTTTATTTTTTTAAAGCCAAAATTGGCAAATAATTTTTTACTGGATTGATTTTTACAGGAAATATGTACAAAATATCTTCCCTTTAATACTGAAAGAAGTTTTGTACCAACACCTTTACGGGTTGAAACTATCGTATCTATATAGTCATTTTTTACTAATAAAACACCAATTATTTTGCCGTTTTCTTCACAAACAAAGGAGGTGTTTATTTTTTGCTCTATCTCTTTTTTAGAGCTTTTTATAAATACTTCTTTTTTGAAAGGAACTGCCTGTATAAAATGATAAACAGGCTCTAAGTCCAGTCTTAAACATGATCTAATTTTCATTAAAATAAGCTCTGCTGTTGGGGCTTCTTTGGTAACTTAAATTCATTCTCAAATTCTGGAACTTCTATTTTTAACGTTGACTCAAGCCATTCTGCAACAAGTCTTCTATGACAAAAATCTCCAGGCTTTTCCCAACACAAAAGAATAGCGTTTTCACCTAATTCTTCTAAAACTTTACCCGGGTCTAATTTATTTAAAACCTGCTCATAATACCCTGTAGTGTAAGGTTCTGGTATTTCCGTATTTTTTATTAATTCCCAGGAAGGTGCTAAAGGCAAATACCTTTTACCTTTAAACCATCCAGGAGTTCCTCTTGCAATACTGATTAAATTTGAGTCTTCCGGCAAATTCTTAATATTACCAAAATAACTTGTTTTCACCATACCAATATACCTTTTTCTCTTTTATATCTATAATTATACTACATTAATGGGATGAAAGCCAGTATTCACAAGCGTTTTAATCAAATTTTATTATGTAATTTAAGCCTCTTTTTCTCATAGTCTCCCGAAAATAAGCTGAACAAATATAATTTTTTAAGGTAGCAATTTTTGTTTTTAGGAATTTTTAAGAAGTAGAGGATTATTAGAAGAGACGGGACGATATTATGATTATTTCAAGTACCTACAAACAAAATTATTTAAATAATAATTTTGTTGATTCTCCGGTAGAATAAAGTCAGAAAAGAGAAAAACGGAGAACAAAAGATGTCAAAACTGTCTTGAAAGCTCGCCTTTAACGAACTACAGGAGGGCAAAGCCCGACCTTGCGCTCTCAGCTCGCTTTCGCTATTTACAAAAGAACAAGCCAAAAACTTTTTAATTATTGTTCTACTTCTTCTTCAATTAAACAAAATACTTTTCGTAAGATTATTAACAAATTAAATGCAAATAATGTGATAAAGTAAAAAATAACAAATTTTATAATAAAGCAAGCCTTTTTAATTTCAATAATAAATTTTTCTATTGGAATCAACCAATCTAAAAAAATAAAATCTAAAGAATATAATATTAAAATAATCATCAATATAATTGAAATTAAAAGAGCAAATGAAATATTATAAAAAATATATTTAGTCAAAGTTTTTTTATTTTCTAAATAATTTGTGGGCAATTTTTCTTCTTTTTTTAATTTATGGTTTATATCAAAAACAAGAAGTAATAAGTTTAATAATAAACCTGTTAAAATTGCAAAAATTGTTATTAATATATTTATTGTAGAGCTTGATATTTCGGAAGTAAAAATTACTAAAGGTATTGTTATCAATATAGGTAGCAAATAAAAATAGAATTCTCTACCTTCTAGAGCTTCATTTTGATTGTTAAATATACTAGATATGTCAAAAATAGCAAGTTTTTCTAAAATATTCATTATTTTCTCCTAAGAGTTTTTAAATAGTTTTGGCTTGCCTCATCTAGGCTTTCAAATGTTGGTAAGTTATTTTCAAAAACTAATTCTTCATTTTTAATTTCAATATCTGCATGAAATTCATCTGGAGAAGTCATCACAATTTTTTTCATTCTTCCATCTACTTCAAATTCAGCTTCAAAGTCTTTATATTCAAAACCCTCAAATACAAAGATATCTTGTGGATTTTTTTCTTTAGATAAAACTTTGTATAAATCTTCTTTCAAAAATCCTTTGTCTTTTTTAGCTATTACATCAAGTTTGTATGTGGCAGCGTTTTCAAAGGTGCTAAGCATTCTTGATGCTTTAGTCTTTGAAACAATATCAATAGGTGGTTTGTGGGTAACAAAAGAACATTTCCTTAGTCTTCCTTGATCTAAATAATTTTTAATTAATTCAACCTGAATTAAAGGAGAAATGGTTAAAGTATGTCTGTCAAAATTTTCTTTGAAGTTTTCTATAATAAATTTTGAAAAAGGAGTTTTTATGCCTCTATTTGATGTTTTATGAAGTATTAAATAGCCAATTTTGCTATCGTTAGGAATTTCAATTAGAAAATAATAAGTTTTAAGTCTAGAATCATCCTCTTTCTGTTCATATTGAAGTTTATAATTTTCTTTATTTACAATTTTACTTATTTCACCATATTCACCAATTTCAATAAAACCTTTTAGTTGTCTTCCTTTAGCTTGTTGGGTGGTAATTTTTAGTGTTTTTTGAGTTTCTTCATGGTCGTAATGGTTTTTATTCAAGGGTAGAAAATAATTATTTATACAATCTAAAAGGTCAAGATGGTTTTTTTCTTTATTATTTATTTTAAGTTCAATTTTATCTAAGTTATAAAACTCATTCATAGAGCTTTTTTCTTTTACTTTAACTTCATAAGCTGTTAAAAAATGACGCATATTCAACTCCTCAAGATACAAATAATTAATACAGATTTTAATAATTTTTCAACAATAATTTTATTATAAACAAGTTTATAGTTTAATTATTTGTATAGATTTATGAGGTAGAGTTCCCCACTTTTTAATTTATATTATTTTTTTTAGTATTTTTGTAAATTTAGACTAACCGATAAAATGTATTATGGAAAACTAAATTTAATTCATATTTTAGACTCCCGGAAGCTATCTGGGAGTTTTTTAACCCCATTAAAATCGATTCTGAAGGCTCTAAGTTTCGATTTTTTGAAAATTTATCTGCTCTAAAAAACTAGTCAATTTCAAAAAATCAAAATTTTCATTCTGTTCATTTTTTGAGTAAAACTTATCGTTCAAAAAGATATCTTATTTTTAATAAATTTATCAAGATTTTGCCTGGTTGTTTCATATTTTTTGGCAATAGTGGACTTGGGTACTCCAATAGCAAGTAAGCCTTCTATTTCCTGTTTATGTTGATCGAGCTTGGATTTACCTGCGCCTTTGGGTCTTCCTAGCTTTATTCCTTGGTTTTTCTTTGCCTGCAAAGCTTCTTTAGTCCTTAAACTTATTAAATCTCTTTCAATTTGCGACACAAGCGCAAATATTGTGCTTGTAATTACTGATGTTATTGACTTATCATTATTACAAAAGTTTTCTTTTAAACTATAAAGGGTAATATCTCTTTTCGTTGTTACATCAATTACTTCTAAAATCTGAGTAACGCTTCTTGCTAACCGTGATAATTCAGGAACAATAAGCACATCCCCTGATTGCATGTTATCTAATAGCTCTCCTAGCTTACGGTCCTTATAATTCCCTTTCCTTGTTGTAATCGTTTCCTCAATGAACTCTACAGAACCTAAGCGTTTATCATTAGCAAACCGTAAAATATTATCTTTGTTTTTTTCAGTGTCTTGCTCATCAGTAGATACTCTCAAATATGAATAATTCATCAAAAAATACCAAACTAAACTAAAAACCAGATTTTCTTATTTTTAGTTTACTATTTAGCATCTTTTAAATCAAACTTTTTTATTTACCTTAATAGTAAATTTAAAACGTTCCTTTTTAGGATACGTTTTTTATCGCTATTTTTTGTATTATTATATTTGACGATAAGCCTTACCCCTATATCTACTAAAAACCAATCAAATAAAAGACTTTCAGGATTGATTTTCCACAAAAAATATGTTATTTTTGTGGAAAATCATAGGATTAAATATGGAAAAAACTGTAAAAAATAAAATATTTTCAAAAATCCAAGGTAGAGGTAGAGGCTGGGCTTTTACCCCAAGTGATTTTATTAAAGATTTTAAGCGTTGGGAAATTAGCGATTCTTTTGAAGATTTAACAAATGAAAATAAAATCCGAAGAATTATACGAGGACTTTATGATTACCCGCTATATAGTAAATTATTGAAGAAGACTGTAGCTCCTGATATGAAACAAGTTGCAAATGCCTTAGCCCGTAAGTTTGCCTGGAGAATTCAACCTTCAGGGGAAACTGCTTTAAATTATTTAGGCTTATCTACGCAAGTAATGGGAAGTTATATTTATTTATCTGATGGACCAAGCAAAAAATATGATATCCTCGGACAAACTTTAGAATTTAAGCATACAAACTTAAAAGAAGCCACATTGCAGAATAAAACTGCCGCTATTGTTGTTCAAGCAATAAAGTCAACCGGAGAAGGGAATATTACCCCTGAGTTCTTAAATAAATTAAAAGAAAAATTTAGCGATAAAGAATGGCTGAAAATAAAGAAGGACAGCATTAAGGCTCCATTATGGGTATATAATTATATTTCTGAAATTGCTGAAGAAGAGGAGAATAAATAATGCTAGAAAAAATCGCAATGGTTACTGCGCCAGAAAGAAAAGCTATTTTTCTTGAAGCAGCAGCAATAAAAAAAATTCCTGCAGCAATGATTGAAAAAGATTTTTGGGTTTGCTGGACTTTAAATAGACTTTTTACGGATACAGAGTTGCAGAAAATTCTTCGTTTTAAGGGCGGTACATCTTTATCAAAAGTATTCGGCATAATTGAACGCTTTTCTGAAGATATTGACCTTATTCTGGACTGGAACACAATTACAAACGCAGAAGATATTATACAGCCATCTAAGACTAAGCAGGATCAGAAAAATAAAGAAATCAATGAAACTGCTCAGGCATATATTTCTACAACATTGAAAGATAAAGTTTCGCAATTAGTTGATGACATTTGCTCAGTAAGCTCAGATGAATTTGACAAAAATACTTTATTAATTGAATATCCCAAAGGTATTGTAGATTCATATCTTCTACCACATATAAAACTTGAAATAGGCCCCTTAGCCGCTTGGACTCCAAACAAACAATACCCTATAAAGCCCTATATTGATAATATCAATGAAAATATAAAAATTACTGATATTATAGTCCCTACTATAATTCTTGAACGAACTTTTTGGGAAAAGATTACTATTCTTCACAGAGAGCATTTTAGACCAAAAAATAAAGCTAATCCTGAAAGATATTCCAGACATTACTACGATTTATATAAAATTGGAAACTCCAAATTTTTCGATACTGCAATATCAAGGAAAGATTTATTAAAGCAGGTAGTTGAGTTTAAAAAAACCTTTTATCCTTGTGGCTGGGCAAAATATGACCTGGCAATACCTGGTTCTTTAAAGTTATTACCAACAGAAGAAAATATTAAATTCTTAAAAGATGACTACAAAAAGATGCAAGGGATGATTTTTGGAGAATATCCAAGCTGGGAATCAATACTATCATACCTGAAAGACTTGGAAGAAAAGTTAAACTCTTGCACTTAATTGCCACATGTCAAAAAAAAGCGGCATATCTGCCGCATTCTGATTCCAATTTAGTTTAGTTGTCTGGTTATAAACCGTTATATCGCTATATACTTCGGCTCTGGCCGAACAAAGCTTTTTTCAATAAATGAAAAAACATTACTTATATATGTCCCTCTATCCATTAAATCGTCCAGACTTGCTATTGTGGCTTCAACTTCTGTTTCCGGGCGATTATAAAAAAGTAAAATATGTTCTCCATACTTTACATCTATTATAGGACAGGGGATATGGATACTTTTTTTAGTTCCTTCTATTGCCTTTAAATGCTCTTCAGCGTTATTTCCATTTAACTTTAATTTTTTAATAAGCTTTCCTCGCTTGGAAAACCTGAAAACCCTTACCCTTTGATTAAGGCAATAAGGGCATTTTAAAATTAACGTTGTTTCTTTTCCTACTCTTACCTTTTCTATATGGCTTTTAGTAGGCGCATTTTCGTAATAAGCAAAATAAATATAGGTTTCATGATCTCGTATTGAAAACCTGTGTTCACAACAATTAACCGTATTTATTGGCAAAATTTTTGACATAATACTCCAGGGATTCGGGCAAGTTACCGAAAACCCAATGCTTCAGTGTTAACCTACATTTTCATTATAACAAGGTATTTGCATACTTTTGTCTGCATTTTCACCTACTTTCGTCTGCATTTTTCAAGATTTTATTCTTAAATTCGTTTCTATTACTCAGTCCATGACTTTTATTAAACCTATAAATTATGTCTTTTATCGTACTAGCAGCATAGCCCGTAATCCCTGCTATTTCTTCATTAGTTTTCCCCTTATCAATTAATTCTGCAATCTGACGTAATTTTTCTGTTTTTTCCATGGTTGAAATCTCCTTATTCAAATAGTTTCGTTTGATTAACCGCAGCTTTTACCAGTTTCTTAGCTATTTCAACGTATCTGGAACATCTGTTTTTTATAATTCATCTTCGCTAAACTTCCATTTTTCTACCAATTCTTTATAAAATTTGCCGCTTTTTGGAATCTTTCGACAAAAGTCAAGAGCTTTTTCTCTTGGCAGAGACAAATGATCAAACCTTTCCCCATAGTCAGGCTTGACAAACGGTGGATAAACCGGACCTTTTGCCTGGACAGGATTTAAAGGTTTTTCAAGCTCTTTTTCTTTGTCCAGCCAATTTTTAAAATCGCTTTGAAAATCCTCATTCACTTCAAATTTCAGAATTTTTTTACTCAAATAAGAATTTAGCGCCTGATGTATTAATTTTTCTGGTTTTTTCGTTTTTAAATACTCGTAAAATACCTCAAGCTCACTATCTGAAGGCATACAAGCCTTTATTTGTTCTTTTAATTTTTTACTATCCCGAACCCTCTGAACAAATCCTGATTTATCCTGAGAAAAATTTTTTAAACCAGAAGAAGATAAAATTTCCTCTTCTTCTGGTTTCTTTACTTTACTTTCCTCTTCTTCTCTTTGTGGATTAATTCCACCGATTGAATTGTTTTCTATAGTTTCCGGGACGGAAACTTCACTTTTTTGAGGTTTCC
The DNA here is from genome assembly GCA_028277625.1 of Candidatus Gastranaerophilales bacterium. Classification (GTDB taxonomy): domain Bacteria; phylum Cyanobacteriota; class Vampirovibrionia; order Gastranaerophilales; family JANQFW01; genus JANQFW01. Next base: position 15,687 of record JANQFW010000043.1, read on the forward strand.
TATCCGGAAATAATAAATTTATTATCTTTTCCTTGTCAGGAATATCAACAGTGCGTTTATCATACACCTCTTTTAAACCGTCAACAAAATTTTGAGAAAAAATTATACGCTCCTGCCATAGTTCACGGTCTATCGCATTTAACTTAGCGCATTTATCCAGGATTGCTTTTAAGGTTTCTTCTTCCACGTTGCAAAAACTAATCAGGTATTCCCAGGTCATTTCATCCCGGCAATCAATATAATGATTTTCGGACATTCCTAATTGTTGTAAGGTCTTGAACCAAACAGCATAGCCGTCATTTTTGTAATATCTTTCCAGAATATGTACTGTTTTCCCGGTTTTACAAACATGAGGAAAATAATCAACAGTTGCTTTTGCAGGTCTTGCCATATACGAAAAATCTCCTTTACTCTAAATTTTCCTGAGCTCAGGAAAATTTTTTATATCTTAACCCTTGTCAAAAAGGTTTAATTTTAAAAAAAAATAAAATTGATTTTCGGATTCTTAACCCATATTAAACATACTTATCTGCTTACCTTGTTTATCTTTTAGCTTTTTTAAGATATTAACTATACCTTTTTGCCGATTTAGCCTTCTTTCTGCTGTTTTTTCGTTAATTTTTCCATACTGTATCCAGCGGGGATAAACTTTTTCACGCATTTTAAGCTCTCTTTCAGCTTCTTCAATTAATTCTTCCAGAGAAAATTCAGGCTTTGCTACACTCATTTATTCGTTCTCCTTTACTCCAAATGTATCTATTAAGTCATTATGTAAACCTATTTCCTCTACTAGTCTGATAACCGACATTTTCATCTTGCATTGATAAGGACTGCTATTGAAAAAAGCATGATAATAGCAGTCCCGGCAAACACAGTTTCTCAAATAACAATCTTTAGCTGCATTTGTCCAACGTCTTAAACCTCTATTCCTTTTTGAGGGCATAAATTTAACTCTTTTGCTATTGATTTAATGTACTCAAAAGAATTCTCTTCGCTGGCATTTATCAGAATTTTTTCTAATAACTCCAGAATAATTTTGATTCCGGCAAGATTAATCCCTAGTTCCCTGGTCATATACTGGATAAACTTGCCTTTCTTAATGTCTTCCATTGAATAAAGCCTGCGATTTTTGGGCGACCTTGAAGGTATTAAAATGCCCTCATCGTCATAAATTCTCAATGTGCGCTGGTGAACCTTTAACAGATCAGCTACCACGCTGATCGGGAACATGGGCTTGTCGCTTTGTAGCCCGTTTTGCATTTTGTTAGCCATAATGTTTCCTCCATTTTTTACTTACTAACTTACTTCACCTAACTTACGTTGCCTGTTTTTTCTTTCACCTTTTAAATATTTATGTGCTTCTTCAATTATTTTTTCGACCTTTTCCTTACAACCGTATGGGGCAAGGTTTTTGTCATTTGTATCTTCAAATACTTTAAATGGCGTGCTAAAAGACATTGGCGAACGAGAATTTTCCAGCCTTCTCAGGACTGAAATAGTTAGCCCTTTTAACGTCCAGTTATTACAATATTTCAGGGATATCCCTAAAACTTCTAAGTCTTTTTCCCATTTTTTCGGACATTCGCCTATAGCGACAACATCACTAATTAATTGCTGAAGAGCTCTAGCAAATTCCTCTTTTGGCTCGTCATCTTTAGGTAAAGTAGATTTAATTACATCATCACCTTTTACAACGCTGTATTCCAGGTCAACAGAAACGCCTTTTACCTTTATTTTAGTAAAATATACTTCTCCATTTCTATCCGGATTAAATTCATTATTACTTTTGACCTGGGTAGACTCTTGGTTTGCTGGAAAATCCCTATCCTCATCCAGCTTTTTTTCATTTTCTTTTACTTTTTCAATATCATAGTCCTGACTTTTTAGAAAAGACTCCGCACCTTTTACAGAGCGCAGCTTTTCCTTCATTTCAATACCATTTGTTTGACAATAGACGTTATAAATCATATTTGCCTTGTCCACAAACTCCCTGGAGTTCTTGCATGTTGCTGAATGTTTCCCATTCTTAAATAAGTTGTAAATCATATTCATACCCTCTCAAATCTGTAATACTTCTAATTCAAATCCATTAAATCCGGCGAAATCTTCAATTCCTAACCGATGATAATGCTTAATTTGATAATCATTGTCATAGCAATAACCCTCCAGGGAGTCCTCAAGACACTTTAAATTCCCACTTAAATCGGAACGCCCATGCTTATCAAAGTAAATAATAAGCCCCATACTTACATTCCGGTTGCTTTTATTCCTATGTTTAGGCTTAGGAATTGGAACAAAACACCTTCGGATACATTCCGCATGCATTATCAAACGAAAATCATTATATTCGTCCGTGTTTTCCTCATGCACCCTGGAACGACCTGTTCTGGGATTTGTTCTTACCGACTTTTCATTCCGGTTATTCGCTGAAGGAATAAGAATATTTTTCAGAAATAGCTTCATTACCATTTCCCCTCCGGACAGCTTGATTTATAAACACGGGTTTTTAGTTTCAATAAACACCCGCAAATAGAACAGCTTTTCAAAGGATATATCCTTATAAAGCCGCATTTTAAGCAGGAATTCATTCTTGCTTGTGCCAATCTTTCTGTTGCCAGTTTTAATTTAAAGGTAACAATATCCCATATAACATTGAGAATGCTATATTCAGTAAACAGGAGCTTGATTTTAACAAAAAGACCTGTTTTCTTTGCATTAATTTCGTTATCCCTTTGATAAGCCAAAACTTTGGGCTTTATAACGTTTCTGTTTTTGGTACAATTACACATTTGATTTCTCCAAAAAACCTTAACTATCTATAGTTTGGATGATCTTCTATTTCCAAATATTCTTGTAAGCTGAGCGTTCCTACTATTTTTTTGCGCTTTTTTTTGGGTTCTTCAGGCTTTTTAACAGAACTTTCTTTAAGTTCAGCACGCTTACGGGCTCTTTCATCGTCTTTTTTGAGAATAGCTTCAAACCTTGCCTGTATGCACATCACACAGCGCAAAAGCCCAATTAATTCTTTAAAATCTTCCGGTAAATCTTTGTCAAGCATTTTTAACTCCTTTTGAAAATCTAATAAAAAACAAAAAATTAAGCCCTCCACCCTGAAATAGCTGGAAAGCAGTTATTTAACTCTTCATTTGCATAATACAGATTTAAGCAGGCAGTAAATCTATATTGATGTAATTCAATATTTTCAACCTGAATGACATCTAAGCCATCCTCTTCTTTACTGCGACCTATTCTGATAACTTTATAATCTTCAACCAAAAAATTGTTATCCTGTAAAAGCATTCCACCTGCCACGACCTGCGTGTGCGCATCAGAATATACTTCTTTTGATGTTTTTATATCAATAATTGTTTTCTTGCCGTTAAGCTCACAATAAAGGTCTATTCTGCCGGAATATCTGTCTGATTCCAGGTTCATTTCAGTTTCAATAACCTGAAAATCATTTTCTTTTGACCAATCAATGAATCTTTTTACCCGTTCATAACAATAGTCAATTTGTTTTTGCTTATATCCCCTGGCTCTTAATTCGGCATAATCAACTTTTCCGATTTTTAAATAATGTTCTACCATTTTATGTATAAGCTTTCCGGCTTCAGCTTCCCTGCTGACAAACTCAGTAACCTTAATTCCTTCTAATCCAAGTTTATTAGCCCATATTTTCAGGGCTTGAGCATTTTGTAAGCACTTTAATACAGTTGTTATACCTGGTTTATACTTTCTTGCCGTATTTACTGTCATAACTTTTTAACCTGCTTCTTTACTTTCACTATCAGGATTTAGATTTAGATAAATTCCCATGATTATTTCCCTCTTTAAGTTGCCATCAAGTCATAATAAGCATTGAAGCTTATATTATTTCCTGATTCTTTCAGAAGCTCTTTATATTTTTCCTCTCCAAGCTTCTTTTTTAGCTCATCAAGCTCCTTTTCGCCAACAATAGCGTTTAAATCTTGTTTATTTTCTTCGTTCTCTACCTTTAAAGTCTGCTGACCCTCTGGCTTTTCTTCTTTTTGATCATCTTTTTTCTTGTTTTTGAGGGTTTCGGTTAGTTTTTGAGCCTTTTCCTGGGCTGCAGTAGCGTCAACTTTTTCTCCGAAGAAGTCATCAACGGTATATTGCTTATCTTTTATCGCTAAATAAATCCCTTTCAGCTCAATAACTTCTGAAGAAGTAATTTTATCAATGCCATGCCCTAAATATTTCTCAACTTGTTCAGCAGAAACTTTTACTAATTCCAGCAAATCTACAATGTACTTTCGTTTTTCTTGCAAAGACATTGCATCATCTGACTCTAAAGTATTTCTAACAGCTTCTACAGCTTCTTCAACGATATAAGCGGGTATTAAATTTAAGCAACAAGCTCTCTCCCTACGTCTTGCGTAATTCGCAATGGCTTCATAAATATCCCTCTGGTCATCCAAAAGATATTTACCTCTTTTTGTATGCCTATAATGAGACACAATGAAAGACCTTGTTTTTCTGGTGTTGCTTTCTTTATCCCAGGCATAGGCAATAACTTCAGATTCCTTGTTTATGTTATCTCTTTTAAGCTCCGTAAATCCTGAGTTTACATTGCCCCAATGCCTGATTATTTCTTCCGCAAGTTTTATTGAGGGACCTTGCACTATATTAACCCTGCCTTTATCGTCTTTCCCCCTCGGATAAGAATACATAGCAGTTTCAGCAAACTTTTTACGGCTGCAAGCATCTAAAATTTTTCGGTGCGCCAGGGTTTCACTTCTTGGAAACATTTTAGCCAAAAGAATTTCAGCTTGAACTTCCTGCATAACCCTGGATTGCTCAATTTGGGTGCTAGAGCTTGTAGCAGAGCTATTCTGCCTCTGAAGCTCATTTTGTTCATTTACAACTGTTGTGCTCATTCGTTTTCTCCTTATATTTGCTTCTGTGTTTTTTATAAGGTAAAGAGTCGCCTACCACTCTGCCTTATACACTCGGCATCTCCCGGCTACGGGCTTATCACTGTATAAGTACACCTCATCAAGTCATTATCTCCGCTATCATTCTATCTACCCACCAGGGCACATCTTCACTAGTTATTGATTCCACCTGGTTTGAATACCCTGGCCACTCATCTTTTTCTAAACAATCCGCGAAAATTCTTAATGCTTTTCTGTTCAACATTGATCCGTAATTTATTACCTCCTGGTCAACGGTCATACAAGTTACAAGATATGGAGGCGTTTTAGCTTGCACCACAAAAAAGAAATTCTCCGGTCGAACTCCCGTTACTATTTCAATTCCTTCGGCATACCATGCTGCCTGTTGGTCATATCCAAATTTAAAAAATGACTTTTTGAACTCAACCGGATTTGCAGAGGGAGCGGTTTTATAATCGGGTACGTCTCTTCTATCATTTGGCAAAAAATCAGGCCTACATTTGCACATAACGCCTGTTTCCGCATCTTTCCAAAAAATTGATTGTTCCGGTTTCCCCTCCTTAAAGGCATTCATGGCAAAAGGATGTTTTTTGATAGATTCAAGCATTTCTTTTATAGGTTCAAATTCTTTTTTCAGAAGAACGGTTTTGCCTTCCGCTTTTGCCTTGTCCCTTGCCTCTTTTGCCACATTTGTTCTGTAATCATCAAAATTAAGAACCGTATTAAATAAATAAAAATCATCTTTTAATAACAGGTAATCATGTGCAGCTTTTCCAATCTCAAAAGCGGATTTTGTTGCTTGTGCCGGTCTGCTAGGGTTTAAATTAGAGTTATACCAATATATAGCAGGACAATCGTGTATAATCTTTCTTAACCCTGAACTCGAAATACTTGGAGTAATACACGGTTCCCCGTGATATTTTTCGCTAGGCATTCCATCAATAATACAATCTGAACTTATTTTTCTTCTATATATTGCAGGACTGCTAGAAGGTTTTTCTATTAGTCCCGTTCCTGGAGTAGCATATACTGCAGGGCTGGTAGTTGTTCTTTCTATTAGATCCGTACCTGGAGCAGCACCAGGTTCATCACTATAATTTGAATCTATTTTACTCATTTATTTTTCTCCTTAAAAGGGTATATCCTCATCTGTAATATCTTTTATCGATTCAAATAACTCTTTTTCCCAATCCTGCAATTCATTTTCATCTTCTGTCTTTCTATTCAGCCCTGGTTTTTCTGCTATAGGCTCCATTACATACCTGAATAAATCATCATTATTTAGAAAAAAGTTATTCAGTCCTGCCATAATTACGCTAACCTCGCTAATTCAAATTTCGCACTACAAAACCCGTGTATCCTGGGATACCTTTTCCCTGTTGGATTTACACTTCTTTTAAATATTTTTTTTATTTACTTGTTTAGCTTTTTGTAATACTCTTTAAGTATTGAGTTTTCTGATTCCAACTTTAAGGATTTCAAAGGACTTAGATCCTCTAAATGATAATAATATTTATAAATTTCCTTAAACCTAATTGATTCAATCTTGTTTAGTATCTACTTGCTATTAAGTTGTAATTGTATACTAGTGGAAATCTCCACGGCTGTCAAGAGTTTTTTATAAAAAATGTAGAAATCTCCACAAAAATTTTAAAAAACTATGATATTAGCATAACGAACAAACTATATGGAATTATCAAAAAGAATAGAGTATATATTAAAAAATAATCCCGTTAAGCCAGGAATTTCCATTACTGATTTTGCTGCCAGTGTGTATGCGCATAGAACAAAAATACATGACTTAAAATCCGGAAAGGTAAAAACTCTTGACGCACAATTAGCTTTCGAGATCTCGACAAAATATATGGTTAATCCTAAATTTCTTGCAAAAGGAGAAGGCAAGCCTTTTTTAGATGTGCCTGAGTCTATTATTGCAGATGCAAATACACAAGAAAAAAGAAAAGACCAGTGGTATGGTTTCGGTCAAAGGCTAAAACAAATTAGAGAGTCTCAAGAGATTCGCTCAGGCGATTTTGCAGAAATCTTAGGTATTGATCACCTCAAATTACTTCGGACTGAAGACAGAGAAACAGAGCCGCCTATCGAAATAATTCCGGCAATAATTATAAAAACGAATATTAATATTAATTATCTATTTACGGGCGAAGGAAATCTTTTCAAAACTGACAAACAAGACCTGCAGATTTATACGGAAGAGCAATATTACTATAAAGCTATACCGCTTAGAAAATCTTTTTCAGAGCTTGGAAACATGGAAGACCTGGAAGAAACAGAACATGTTTTAATTGACGGTATTACTTTTGAAGAAATTAACGCAGAGCTTGAGGATTGCGACATAATGATTGCTGATTTTGACGAATCCATGCAGCCCACAATAAAATCAAAAGATAAAGTCCTTATTGATCGTTCAAAAACAACTATACAAGACGGAAAGGTATTTATAATAGAAGTCGAGGGCAGTTTTTTAATTAAAAGATTGCAAAAACTCCCCGGAAATAAAATTAAAGTTATTTCGGACAACAAAGAATACGAATCCTATATACTTACAGCAGATGATAATTATAAAATAATCGGACAGGTTCTCTGGGTGAGTAAAAAAGAAAACTAATTTTCTTTTATAACTTTGCCTGTATGGGTTTCTATTTTAACGTCGTGTATATCCTCAAGGCTTCTGGTAATATTAAAGTACCGGTGATGGACTTTTGTCTTTATCTCCTTAAGATTTTCATTACACTTTTCAAGCTTGCCAATATATACAACTAACAACAAAAAAGTTATTGTGCAAATCAGAAGCGTAAAGGTAATTAATAGCATAATAAGTTTCTCAATTCTCTCGCTCTGCTTTAAGTTAAATTTTTGTGCAAAAGAATCTTTTATATCAGTCATTATGCGCCCTCTTATACTCTTATACTCAACATATATATATTCAAAAGTTTTGTATTATATATTATATAATACTATATATGCATTTAAAAGCTTAATAACCTCATAAATTTACAAATAATGTTTTTATTTGCACAAAACTTATTGCAATACTTAAAATAATAATGGATTATGGACTTACCCAGCAGCAAGCACTTGAACAATGGAGGTTATAAAATTTTAATATTTTAACACTTGACACGTAACACGTTATGATTTAAGATGATAATGTAACGTGATGGGTAGCAAAAATGATAAAAACCTTCAGGCATAAAGGTTTAAAAAAATTATTTGAAAAGGGCGAAACAAAAGGGATTAACCCTGATCACGCCGGCAAAGCAAGAAGAATACTTTTTACAATAGATAAAGCCAATGAAATAAGAGATCTAGATAAACCTCAG
>JANQFW010000048.1 GCA_028277625.1 Candidatus Gastranaerophilales bacterium
TGGATAGTTGAAAGAACTTTTGCATGGCTAAATAACTATAGAGGATTGAGTAAAGACTATGAATACTCTACAGAGAGTAGCAAAAGTATCATTTATCTGTCAATGTTACATTTAATGCTTAAGCGATTAGCTAAATGATAAACTTTTCAGACAGCCTCTTAGATACCCCGTACCCTTGGGTCGGGGTGATTCATTTATAACATAAAGTATATTTTATATTTAAATCATAAAAAGTATTTGTTTTTTATTTATAACTGTCCAGAATGAATAATGTAGAGCAGAAGTATTACATGAAAATGCATACGTATTAGATTTTATACTCTAGTATTATTCGGTTATTAGTGCATTGTTTGGATGAAAATATTATATTTTGTTTAACGCCTTTATTGTCGGGAGTTTTAGCTTAAGAGTTTTTTTGTTTTTTTATTATTATCTATTGAAAAGCTTTATGTTTGTTCGGGGTACAGTGTTTAATCCTTTGAATGCCCAGATATGACTACCTGAAAGTGTATTTATAGACCTAGTGGTTTAAACCCGCTTTTAAGCCCATCAAAGGATGAATTTAAATCCACTAGTCGATGAGTCCGTGATGATAACAGGGTAATATTTTTAATGTAATTAAGATTAGAATTAGGTGTTCTGGGGAGGCTTTATTAAATGAGAAGAATAGATGCGGAAGCAAATGTAAAAGTGTTAATAGTTGATGACAACTATGAACATGGGCTAGGCATTAGAGAATTATTAAGCATTGAAAGCGACTACCAGGTTGTGGGAACCGTTACAAACGCACAGGCAGCAGTTGCAGCTGTAAAAAAATCTAAACCAGATATCGTATTAATGGATGTTAATATGCCTGAGGTTGATGGTATTACAGCTATTCAAGAAATCAGAAGCATTGACGACAGCTGCAAGTTTATTGCTGTTACCGGTTACGATGATTCTGATTTGATCTTTAGATCGATGAAAGTAGGCGCGCGTGGCTATGTGCTAAAAACTATGGCAGCTACTCAGTTGATAATTGCTGTTAAAGAAGTTGCTAACGGAAAAATCTACTTGCCGCCGATGCTTACAACTAAGTTCTTTGACTACTTCTACGATACATTCAAGGATGAAGCAAAGGCAAAGCAAGAAGAGGAGAATTTATTATCCTATTTGACTCAAAGGGAAGAAGAGGTTCTTGAGCTGCTAACACAGGGTATAACATACAAAGGCGTTGCAAGCAGATTGTTTATTAGTGAAACAACTGTAAAAACACACGTAAATAATATTTTTCAAAAATTGCAGGTTAATGACAGAACGCAAGCTGTTTTGTATGCAATTAATCACGGTTTAGGCAAGAAGAAAATGAAAAAAGCAGTATAATTTACTTTGCTGCTTTCTTTTATTTTTTTTAAATATATTAAATTACTAAGGTTGGGATAATGAAAAAATCAATAAGATACAAAAAGTGTAACTCTATTAAAGATTTGGTTGATTACATCACTCTGGAAATGTACACTAAGCAAACTATTGTTAACTTGTTTAGGTGTCTTCTTGAAACAATAATTGAGGCAAACGTTGATGCAGTTGTTTTAATAAGGCTGAATAACCCTTCTGATTATATGGGTTTGCTCAACAGGTTAAAGTATTCAAGTGTAAATGTAGTGGATTACTCTGATACAGCTATTTTTGATGACTTCTTAAAAGCAGATTTACCTAAAAATATGCTGACTAATGATGAATTCTTAATAGTTATAGCAGATAGATTTTCTTCTACTTTATACTGGGATGAAAGTTCTGCTGATGTGTTTGGATTGTGTCAGGGTTTTACTTCGCTCAATCCGTATGAGGCAAACGAGATTCAAGACTTTTTACAAAATATAGCACCGTGTAAAAAACTTGATACTATACTTCAAGATATAAAAAGAGACAGGCGTGCTAATGTTAAGTTTACAACTATTTTGCGTAAGCTTGTTGCCGGTATCGAAAGTAATCAAAGAGATTTGATTTGTGCAAATTATGAATTGAAAGAGTTTAACGAAAAAACTCTGCAAGAGGAAAAAAATTCTGCAATAGGTGAATTATGCACCACGATTGCTCATGAAATACGTAATCCTCTTGGGATGATGGCAACTTATGCAAAAGTTATCTGTAGTAATGTTGAAAAAATTGAAGGCGATGTAAAAGATCAGGAAGCGTTAAATTCTATAATTAACGCAACAAACATCCTGTTGGATTCAACTGAAAATCTAGAGGGCTTATTGACTGAATTGATTGATTATTCCAAGCCAATGGAACTCCAAACCGAAAATTGCAAAATCAGTGATGTGATTGAGTCTGTTGTAAATCTAGTGAAGCCGGGGTTTGAAGAAAAATTTGTTGAATTAAACATCAAGTATGGGGTTGATGATTCAATCTTATTACGGTTTGATAAGCAAAAAGTATCTCAAGCTTTATTAAATATATTAAAGAATGCACTTGAGGTATCAAGTGAAAATGATGTAGTAACTATAGAAGTAGAAGGCGACATAGAAAATGAACAGGTTTTAATAAAAGTTTCTGACCAGGGCGATGGTATCGCACCGGAAGTTAGAAATAAAATTTTTACACCGTTTTTTACAACTAAAAAGCAAGGTACAGGGCTTGGTTTAGCAAGATCTCGTAAGATAATTGATGCGCATGGCGGGACTTTACAACTACTTTCATCTTGTATTAAAGGCACTGTAATGGGTATTACCCTAAAAATCTGTTAAATTTAAGAAAACTTTGTTAATTATTGTTGGGAGATTTATAAAATGGAATTCTTTACAACAGAAATGGCAGAAATAAATGAGAAGGCTCTTGATGCAATGGCATTGAGAAACAAGCTTATTGCTTCTAATATTTCTAATATAAACTCTCCCGGCTATAAACGGGTTGATGCTGAATTTGAAAATCAATTATCTCAAATAATTAATGCTCAAAAATCTAAAAAAATCGGGGCTAGTTTAAAATTTCAGCCGGATACTCTTTTGCAGCCTAATACGTTGAAGAATCCGCGCCATATACCTATAAAGGCTTATAAAACAACTTACGAAGACTTCAAGCCTGATATCAAATCTAATGATGAGGTTTCTTTGCACACAAATGGCAACAACGTAAGCATAGAATATGAAATGGCTGAATTGGCGAAAAACGGTACTAAATATTCAATTGTGGCTACACTGCAAGAAAAAACATTCAGAGGGTTACAAGAAGTAATAAAAGGTGGGGCTAGCGCATAATGAGCTTTGATTCATTTGACATAAGTGCATCAGGCATGTATGCACAAAGGGTAAAATTAGATACAATTGCAAGCAATATAGCAAATGCAAATACTACACGTAATCCGGACGGCTCACCGGGGGTGTACAGAAAAAAACAAGTTGTATTTGAAGTTAAATATAATGACGTTTTAGATGATTATGGGATACCGGAGATCAAGGCCGGCAAGCCAATTAATCCAGTAAATGGCTTACTAAAAGGTATGGTAAGCTATGATGAGCCAGACATATCAAAAGGTGTATCAGTCGTAAAAATAGTAGAGGATACTACAACCCCGTTAAGGAAAGTTCATGATCCATCTCATCCTGATGCGGATGATGAAGGGTATGTAAGTTATCCTAATGTGAATCCGGTTACGGAAATGGTAGAGATGCTAAAAGCAAGTAGGGCTTATGAAGCAAGTGTAACGTCTATAGATACTACTAAAAATATCATTTCTGCTGCTATGAGAATATAAAAAAATTAAATATGAACAAAATGGGCAAGCGAGTTGGCAAAGTTTATGCAAGGCAAGCTCAGCAAATTTGAACAGGCACTTTCAAGGAGTATAGGGTATGCTTGAAGATGTAAATATGAAAAATTTAGATGCAATGGGTAATTTCATGAAGGCTTATAATAGCAATCTGAATGAAATTAACGAATCTTTTGACGATTTAGGAAAAATCGATGCAAATATATTAAAAAATGACCTTGAGCTTGCAAATGATCTGCAGGCTTTAACTGGTAATAATAACTTAAATTTAGAGTCGATACAAGCTAATTCAAAAGTAGCTGAGCTTTCTGGTACTGAAAAAACAGCAGAAACTTTTTCCTCAATGGTTAATAACTATTTAAACGATGTTACTGATCTTAAAAATGATTATAAAGATAAAGCTAAAACTTTTATCACCGGTGGCAATATCGATGTTCACAGTGTAATGATAGCATCTGAAAGAGCAAGTACGGCAATGCAAATGACAATGCAGCTAAGAAACAAAGTTTTAGAGGCGTATAAACAAATACAATCCACGCAGGTTTAATTATATTATTATTTCTTAACATTTTTGAATATTTTTAATTTAATAACTATAATGTATTAACGGTAAAATAGATTCTGGGATTCAAAGGGGAGTCAGACTTTGAATAATTACTTTGACTTGCTAAGTAAAGATATAAAAAATTTATGGGGCGGACTAGACTTAGTACAAAAGCTAGCTATAATCTTCCTTATAATGGCAACGGTTGCTGCAATTGTATATTTTGTAGCTAAATCAACAGAGCCTAACTGGGGAGTATTGTACAGCGATTTGGCAGAAACTGATGCCGTTGCTGTAATAGAAAATCTTAAATCCGCAGGTTATCCATATAAGCTTAGTGATGATCGTCAAACCATTTTGGTTCCGGCAGAGCTAAAAGAAGATTTACGCTTATTGATTGCGGAAAATGATGTTATACACGATAGCACACCAGGTTTTGAGTTGTTAGATAAATTGCAAATAGGTGCGACTGACTTTCAAAACAAACTAACAAAACAAAGAATTTTTCAAGGCGAGTTAACAAGAACAATTGAAAGAATAAATGGGATTAGGAAAGCTAGAATACAGTTAGCCAATCCGGAAAGATCGATTTTTGCAGATAAAGATGAGCTACCAAGCGCATCTGTTATGTTGATTTTAGAGCCTGGTAAGCGTATTAAGCAAGAACAGGTAAAAGCAATAAAAAATATTGTTGCTTACGGTGTGCCAAGGCTTAACTCTGACAGGGTTTTTATTTCTGATCAGAATGGTAAACCTTTAAGTGATGAAGCAGGCGGCCACTCTTCTGACATAAATGACTATAGAATAAGATATGAAAAGCATATTTCAAAAAAAGTAACAAAGGTTCTTAAGCGCTTAGTAGGACATAATAATGTTAGTGTTGAAGTAACTGCTTCTATGAATTTTGATAGTGCAAAGGCAACTATTGAAAAATATTTGCCTGCCAATAATTCCAGTGCCGGAGCTGAGGGTGTGCTAATCTCTACACAGTCTGAGACTGAAGCTTTTGATAATAACCAAAGTCAGGTAGAAGAGGGGCAGGCTAATGCTGATGAGAATTCTGGTGAAAATCAGGCAGAGGCACAGGATCAAAATATAAATCAAAACAAAAAAAATTATCAAAAAAACAAAACAATTAAGAATTTTAATGTATCTAAAGAAATAAAACAGGTTGTATACGCGCCTGGCACACTTGAGCGCTTAACTATTGCGGTTGCACTAAATAAAATTTTAACTTCAAAAGAAAAAGAAGAGATTAAAAAACTTGTAATATCTGCAAGTGGTGCGAATGAAGTAAGAGGTGACCTTGTAACTGTAACAGGCATACAATTTGCTGTAGATAAATCAGCAAAAGAGGCTGATCAAGTACTAAAGCAAATGCAAACAGCCTCTATAGTTGAAATGGTAGTTAGAAATGTGGGACCATTAATAGTAGTGTTAATATTGGGGTTAACAGCATTGATGGTATTAAATTCTTTATTCAAGAAGCCTTTAGTTGGCGAACAGGTCTATGAAGGTGGTGGAGATTATTATCCTCCTGCCGATTATGCTGGAGCGGAGCAAGATGCTACTGGAGCACCAAGCGATAGTGTACCGGATCCTGAAATGATGGATCTGCCTCAAATTCCTGTTATTGAAGCAAAGCTGGAGCCTGAATTAGAAAGAATGAAGCTGGACTTAAACAATATTATTTCAACAGATCCAAGTGATGCTGCGCGTTTATTATTATCTTATGTTAAGGAATAAAATATTATGGCAAAATCAAATATATCATATAAAAATATGACAAATTCTCAGAAAGTAGCTGCATTACTAATTGTACTTGGGCCTGCTACAGCAACTGAGGTTTTAAAGAATATAGAAGAAGATGATCTAGTTGAGCACATTACGTTAGAGATTGCCAGTTTAAATAAAATACCTAAAGAAATTTTAGAAGATATACTTGAGGAATTTCATTCTTTGTTTCAGGCAAATCAATTTTTGGCTCATGGTGGTATGCATTATGCAAAACAATTGCTTGAACAGGCTTATGGCAATCAAAAAGCAGGAGAAATTCTGGAAAAATTGATGGTCACTCTTCATGCTAACCCTTTTCAGTTTTTTAATGAAGCTGACCCTACGCAATTAGCGTCTTCTTTTCAAAATGAAAACCCTCAATTGATTGCATTGATCTTGGCTTATTTAAAATCTGAAAAAGCAGCGGCAGTATTAAACAATTTGCCATCAAAAATTCAAGCTGAAGTGGCTAGAAGAATTGCTGATATGGATATGACAAATCCTGAAATTTTAAATGAAGTAGAAAAAATCATTGAAAGTAAGTTTGCATCAATCGTTTCTCAAGATTTTTCCAAGGCTGGTGGTGTTGAATCTCTTGCGAATATAATGAACAGAATTGACAGATCCGCAGAAAGGTTAATTATGGATAAGCTGGAAGATGAAGATCCAGATACTGCTGAAAGAGTTAGAGAGTTAATGTTTGTATTTGAAGATGTTATTAATCTTGATGATAGATCAATACAACGTGTTCTGCGTGAAGTTGAGACAAAAGAGCTTGCACTTGCGCTTAAAGGCTCTAATGATGAAGTTAAAGAAAAAATCTTTGCCAATATGTCAGAAAGGGCGGCTGGCATGTTAAAAGAAGATATGGAATACATGGGGCCTGTTAGAGCTAGAGAAGTTCAAGAGTGTCAAACAAAAATAGTTTCTATAATACGTGCATTAGAAGCTACAGGTGAAATAGTTCTTTCTAGGGACGATACGGAGGATGACTTCATTGAGTAGAATTATAAGTTCTTCTGTTCAATTTGGGGAAGCTTATCAATTAAATACTGTTGAAAAAAAAGTTGATCCCAGAGAACAAGAAATTATCCAGAATGCACAGGCTCAAGCTGATGAAATACTTGCTAAGGCTCAGGTAAAAGCTGATGAAATTATGAGTAAAGCCAATGAACATGCAGAAAATATTGTAGCCAGTGCAGATGAAGTTATAAAAAAAGCTCATGAAGATGGTTATCAAATAGGATACCAGACTGGTTATAACGATGGCCATAACAAGGTGCATGAAGATTTGGCAAGTCAAGTAAAAGCTATTGATATAACTGCAAAAGCAGCTAATAGGGTAAGAAGAGAAATTATTCAGTCGTCAGAGCGGGAAATTTTATATTTAACATCTGCAATAGCTGAAAATATTTTAAAAACAAAGATAGATGTTGAGCCGGAAATAATTTTAAATATTATAAAATCTGCAATAAAAGAAATAAAAGACAAAGAGGATATAAAAGTTCTTTTGAATCCTGAAATTTCAAGCTATATATATGATTTTACAGAGGAAATTAAGCAAACGGTTAATGGGCTTGATTATATAAAAATTTTAGAGGATAAAACGGTTTCTAAAAACGGTATTATTATTGAATCAATAGAGTCGCGCTTAGATGTAGGGGTAAATACCCAAATAGACCAAATTACAAAACTACTAATAACAGAAGCTACTACAAACCCTGTTTTTGACAAACTTCCGAAAGAAGTCAGAGATAAAGTAGATGAGTATAAGCAAGAGTAGTGATAAGTCAAGTTCTGATGACTATCACTAAAGAATAAGAAGAGAGTAAATGCTAGATTTAACCAGGTACAAAAATATAGTTGATTCTACCAATTTGTACAGAGAAGTAGGCAAGGTAAAGCAAATTATCGGGCTTGTAATTGAATCCGATGGACCTTCTGCTAGTATTGGTGATTTATGTTGTATTTACAACAACCTGAAGGAACCTCCGGTTTGTGCAGAGGTTGTTGGCTTTAGAGATAAAAATATTCTCTTAATGCCTTTAGGTGATATGGAAGGCTTAAAGCCAGGTGCTATAGTCATAAATACTGGTGGTGCTATGGAGGTTACTGTAGGTTCAGAATTGTTGGGGCGTGTTGTTGATGGGCTAGGCACACCAATCGATGAATTGGGGGATATACGTTCTGGGCAATCTTATTCAACAAAAATACAAAAAATTAATCCTTTAGCCAGAAAAAGGATTGATGAAAAGCTTGTTATGGGTGTTCGTGCAATTGATTCTTTTATTACAGTAGGAAAAGGCCAGAGGTTAGGAATTTTTGCCGGTAGTGGCGTAGGAAAAAGTACCACTTTGGGCATGATTGCAAGAAACACAAATGCGGATTTAAATGTCATTGCATTAATAGGAGAAAGGGGTCGAGAAGTTAGAGAATTTATAGAAAATTCTCTTGGCCCGGAAGGCTTAAGTCGATCTGTAGTGGTTGTTGCAACTTCTGATCAACCGTCTCTGGTTAAAATAAAAGCTGCGCATGTTGCAACGAGTATTGCTGAATACTTTAGAGACAGCGGCAGAGATGTATTATTTATGTTAGATTCTGTAACTCGTATTGCAATGGCACAAAGAGAAGTGGGTCTTGCTATAGGTGAACCTCCTGCTACAAGAGGTTATACTCCTAGCGTATTTGCGTTAATGCCTAAATTGTTGGAGCGTACGGGAACAAATGATAAAGGCACGATTACCGGTCTTTATACTGTATTGGTAGAGGGTGATGATTTTAACGAGCCTATTTCTGATACTGTAAGAGGTATTTTAGATGGGCATATTCTCTTATCAAGAGATCTGGCGCATAAAAATCATTATCCTGCAATTGATGTATTATCTAGTGTTAGTAGAGTTATGCCCGAAGTTACAGGAAAGCCGCATAGAGATGCAGTTGCTAAAATTAGGGAACTTATGGCGGTTTATCAAAAAAATTATGATTTAATAAGTATAGGTGCTTATGCAAAAGGTACTGATCCCAAAATAGATAAGGCAATTCAACTTAACGACGATATTAGTCAATTTTTAAAACAAGATGTTAACGAAAAAAGTGAGTTTAGGCCATCTATACAAAAATTAAAAGAAATTGCTTCTAAATAAAAAATATAATATAATATACAAAATGGCATAAATTTGATTCTTTCATTATTTACAATAAAATTATAAATAGGGAGGTGTAAATAAGAGGAAATAGGGTAAATTTTTAAGTTATTTAGTTACGTTGATTAATTATTATTATTATACTTTGCGATTTTGTTTGGTGTTCTTTGTACAACTTTAAGGTATTTATTGTATTACTAACATTTAAAATGTTTGCTAATTGTGCATTTTCGTAAAGTTTTTTTTCAAAAAATGACTTTTACTGAAAAAATTTTAATTTTAAAGTTTTTATTAATATACAACGATAAGAAATTTTAACTTTAATGTCATAAGTTACACTTTAATTTAAAAGGAGATTTAGGACTATGATTATTTTGATGGGTATTGAATATTTAGTTAAGTCGACAGTAAAAAAAGTTAATACTTTAAAGCAAAAAATCAGATTAAAGTTTGGACTTAGCTAAGCTAAGAAAAGTATGAAAAAGCTATACATTGATATTTGATGATAAAAAAGAGTAATGTCAAACATTTAGTATGCCTGCAATGAAAAATGTTATAAGTTTGGATTGAGTTAATTAAACTGAGTTTGTGAAAAATTTTAGATATTAAGATATAAAAGAGGCTGTTAAAAAATTTAGCAGTCTCTTTTATTTGCACTTTATTTTATGGAGTAGTTGATAAGATTTTGTACAAATAAAGCCTTTACGAATTGATTTTCATTTTTTTTGGTTATAGCATTGAAATGAAATATTATACTGGTTCTCAATTAAATTTCAGATTACTCTTTTTGGAGATTAGTTTATTTTATTAGCTTTAACACGATTGAATAATTTGAAAAGTACTTTAGAGATAATATAAAAAACATATATAAAAAGGAAATCTTATTGGCATGAATAATAAAAAAATGTATTTAATTACAGGTGGGGCTGGCTTTATAGGTAGTCATCTTATAGAGCATTTAATTAAAGAGGCAAATATTATATGTGTTGATGATTTTAATGATTTTTATAATCCTCAAATAAAACGAGATAATATCAAAAAATATCTGGAAATGTCTAATTTTAAATCTTATGAAGCAAGTATAGTTAACTATGAAGCAATGAGTAAGATTTTTCATGCTAATAAAATTGACCATATAGTTCATTTGGCTGCAAGGGCAGGTGTGAGACCTTCGCTTGAACATCCAAGATTATATGCTAATACCAACATTACAGGTACTATAAATCTATTGGAACTAGCTAAATTAAATAATATAGATAAGTTTACCTTTGCTTCTTCAAGCTCTGTTTATGGTTCAAGAAATCAAGGTCTTTTTAATGAAGAAATGAAAATAGATAAGCCTATTTCCCCATATGCGGCTACTAAAGCTTCTGGTGAGCAAATTTGTTATACTTATAGCCACTTATACGATATGAATATAACTTGTTTAAGGTTTTTCACTGTTTATGGTCCAAGGCAAAGGCCTGACCTTGCAGTACATAAATTTGCAAAGCTTATTGATGAAGGTAAAACCATACCTGTATTTGGTAATGGCAGTACAAAACGTGATTATACTTATATAGATGATATTATTCAGGGGGTGACTTCTGCTATAAACTATAATAAAACAAAATATGAAATTTTTAACCTTGGAGAGTCCAGGACCGTTGAGTTAGGGTACTTGATAGAACAAATAGAAAAAGTTTTAGGGCAAAAAGCGATTATTGAGCCGCACTGCGTGCAACCAGGTGATGTGCCTGTTACTTATGCCGATATAACAAAGGCAAGAGAGTTATTAAACTACAAGCCTGTTGTACAAATAGAAGATGGTTTAGAAAAATTTGCTCACTGGTTTGAGAGTTATTATAAAGATAGTTCAGAAATTTTGGTCTAGTTAAAAGAAGTAAAAACTAATTTTTAATAGGCCGAGTTTTTTTATTTACTAACAAGAAAATTTTTTTTAGGTTTTAGTACTAATAATATATCAATTTATTTTACAGCAAGATAAAAATAAAAGGAGGGTATATTTATGCGAATCAATCCTTATAAAATGACAACATTTCAAAAGTTTACTCATACTGATAAAGATATAAACCTTACTAAATTTAAAGGGAAAGATGAGTTGACTCCAGAGCAAGAGTATCGACGAGATCAATTGGTAAAAGATTTTCAAAACGCCAAGACTCCAAAAGATGTTCATGACGCAAGAGCTGCGCTTGAGGAATTTGATAGGGAAGTTAGCAGTAATTAGAATAAATTTTTTTATTCTATTAACTAATTTTATTTTAAGTTTTAATAATATTTTATTTTCTCAAAAAAACTCAGGCGATTGAGCCTTTTGACTTAATCACTGAAACACAACAATAAAAATATGCCGAGACACAGAATCGAACTGTGGACACAGGGATTTTCAGTCCCTTGCTCTACCAACTGAGCTATCTCGGCATATTGCTATATAATTTTTCTTTTGTTATTTGTCTTCCGACAGGATTAATAATACTAACAAAGAATTTATTCGTCAAGTAAAAAATATAATTTTTTTTGAACCATTTTAGCTGTATGCAATTATGGAATGTGCTTTAGCTGTTTACCTCCATTTTTTTAAGCAAACTCTTGCAAATTGAGTAAAGCCTTTTACTCCTTCTCTATACCCTGATCCGATTTTCTTAAACTCATAAACAATATAGTCACCTATTTTTGTTCTTGTTTTCAATATAACATCACCTTCTTTTGCAGATAACTTGCCCTCTACAACTGCACGAGGGTTTCTAACATGTAGAAATCTTGGAAACTCATAAGAGTCATGTAGCTCTTCAATAACTCTGGTTGCATTATGGACCTTATCTATCACCTTTTTTTGTTTAAGGTGGGGAAATGTTTTTTTTACTCTGTAAACGGCCCTATTAGGATCATCAACAGTTTCAACTTTTTTTAGTATTGCAGTTTTTCTGTCCTGCGTTTGGGTTATTAGCCCGTCACTATAGATTTTTTTACTAATATTCATTGCTATTACACTTGGCTTTACACTATTACACATTGGCACTGCCTCAATTTCTATATCCAGTTTATTCTTTTGTATTCATATCACTTACTTTAAAACGTTACAAACGCCTTGATTGTCTTTGTACTGTTCTTCTTAGATTTTGTGTACTAAGCGGACTTATCCACTTTTTTAAATAAGCTCTTGCAAACTGTTTGCAGCCTTTTACATTCTTTTTATATCCTGTTGCTATTTTTTTTAAAAAAGTACCAGTGTCAGTCTTAGTTATAAGTAAGACATCGCCTTGTCTTACCTTTGTATCATTAGGTAAACCCGGAAACAAATATCTGGTGATGCGAAAACCGCTTTTTACTTTTTTAACTCTACAAATTTCATAAGTGGAATCACCTTCAATCGTAAGATTTTTCATTATATATTTAGGCGTTTTAATCTTTGTAGTTTTAGATCCGTCAGAATATTTTTTGGTAGTAAATGTGCCATTTGGCATTTCCCCGCTGGAGATGCTTATAACAGTTGGTTTTTGACTGCTTATTATCTTTTTCATTTAATTTACCTTTTAAGCAAATATTACAATATAAAATTTAGTATAAATATAAAAGCTCAACAATAATAATTAGATTAAACTTAACTCGTAGGTATTTTATTTAACATCTCTTTATAAAATCGCGTTTTTAATGTATATTAATGATTAAGAGTAATTTGGGAGGTATAATAAATGACAGAATGTAATCAAAATTCAAAAAAATCCGAAGCAGAGCTAAACACCCAGGCCGGCTATGTTTTTATGGACGGAGAGTATTTAGCATATGAAAATGCAAAGTTAAGCGTAAGAACGCATGCATTTTTATACGGTACATCTGTATTTGAAGGGATTAGAGCATACTGGAATGAAGAAAATCAACAAATGTTTATCTTCAGAATGAAAGAACACTACGAAAGAATCCTAAGAAGCGCGAAAATAATGCATATGAGTGTAGATTACACAGTAGAAGAAATGTGTGATATAACTGTCAACCTCCTAAAAAAGAACAATCCCAAAACAGATACCTATGTAAGGCCAACAGTCTACAAATCAGCAGAATCTATAGGCCCTAAGTTAATTGGCACAGATGATTCTTTATTAATATTCACAGCACCTCTAGGGCAATATGTAGATATAACAAAAGGTTTATCAGTTTGCGTCTCCAGCTGGAGAAGGTCAGACGACAACGCTATCCCCCCAAGAGCTAAAATTGGCGGATGTTATGCAAATACAGCGCTAATTGTTACCGATGCAGTAAAAGCCGGCTTTGACGAAGCTATTGTTCTGTCACACGAAGGCACAGTAACAGAAGGTAGCGCAATGAACTTGTATCTGGTCGAAGATGGTAAGCTGGTAACTCCTGCAACTACTGATAATATTTTAGTAGGTGTAACCAGAAATACAGTTAAAGAAATTGCAGAAAAAGAATTTGGCATTGAAGTAATAGAAAAAGAAGTAGATAGAACAGAATTATATATTGCAGAAGAAGCGTTCTTCTGTGGCACAGGTGCGCAGGTAAGCCCAATTACCAGTATTGATCACAGACCAGTTGGTAATGGAGAAGTAGGCCCCATCACGAAAAAAATCCAAGATCTATACTTTGATATTGTTAGAGGTAACGTAGAAAAGTACAACAAGTGGTGCGTGCCGGTTTATGATAATTAAGTTTATAGGTGAGTGCTCGATAAATTTTTTTAAAGCACTAAAGTACATATTTTCAGGGCGGGTAAACACCAAAAATCTGTTAACCCAATCATCTGTCATAGGGGTTGACTCTTTAGGCATTGCATTGGTAATAGCGACAGTAAGTGGCAGTATATTGGCACTGCAAGTATCTAAACAATTTGCCCTATCAGGTGCTGAAAGATATGTTGGCGGACTTCTTTCACTTGCTTTGGTTAGAGAAATGGCGCCAATTTTTGCGGCATTATCTATAGGGGCAAGGGCTGGTACAGGTATCGCTGCAGAAATAGCAAATATGAGAGTCACTGAACAAATTGATGCAATGAATACTCTAAAAGTTGATCCTATTGCCTATTTATTAGTACCACGATTGATGGCAGGTGCATTGATGGTTCCGCTAGTTACACTGTTGGCAGAATTGCTTGGTATTCTTGGAGGCATGGTAGTTGCTCAGAGTGCTATTGATTTGCACCCTGCAAGATATTTAACTTCAGTGTGGCTTTTTTTAGAGCCTTTTGATATTTATGTAAGCCTTATAAAAGCTTTAGTCTTTGGGGTGCTGATTACATTAATATGTTCTACCCACGGATTGCTAACTCGCGGTGGAGCTAAAGAAGTGGGAATGGCAACAACTAAAGCTGCAATTTGGACTTCTTTAAGCATTTTAATATTCGACTATCTAATTACCTGGGCTTTTTATAGCTAATATAATTAAAAAATAATAATAAAATAAAAAAATTTGGATAGAAAACGATGGCAAAAGTAGAATTTAAAAATGTAAAAAAATACTACGGCAAGGTAAAAACAATAGAGGATCTTAATCTTTTTATTGAAGATAAAGAATTTTTAGTACTGGTAGGTCCTTCAGGTTGTGGTAAGTCTACTATTTTAAGATTAATCGCCGGTCTCGAAGAGATAACAGACGGTGATATTATAATTGGCGATAAAGTTGTTAATGACGTGCACCCAAAAGACAGAGATATTGCAATGGTTTTCCAAAATTACGCCCTTTATCCACATATGAGTGTGTATGACAATATGGCATTCGGCTTAAAAATGAGAAAGGTGCCAAAGTCTGAGATAGAGCAAAAAGTTAACCAAGCCGCAAAGATTTTAGACTTAGATCAGCTACTAAAAAGAAAGCCCAAAGAGCTTTCTGGTGGGCAACGGCAAAGAGTTGCATTGGGTAGGGCAATTGTAAGGAATCCTTCAGTATTTCTTATGGATGAGCCGTTGTCAAACCTTGATGCAAAGTTAAGGGTACATATGCGCTCAGAGATAAAGAAGCTGCATAGCCAACTACAAACAACAGTTGTTTATGTTACTCATGATCAGGTTGAAGCTATGACAATGGGTAGCCGTATTGTAGTATTGCACGAAGGTATAATTCAACAGATTGATAAGCCGGAGATAGTTTACAAATATCCGCAGAATATGTTTGTGGCTAGCTTTATCGGTTCGCCGGCTATTAATTTTATTAATGGTAAAGCTAAAGATGGTTATTTTATTGCAAAAGATTTAAAATTTGAGCTTAATAAAGAGCAAACTAAGGTAATAGAACAAAAAAACTTGAATAATAAAGAAGTTGTCCTAGGGATCCGCCCTGAGTTTTTCACTTTAGAGCAATCACCTTGTTGTATTGCAGTGGAGCCAAATTTTATAGAAATTTTGGGTAGTGAGCTGCTTGTGCATTTTGAAGTTGATCATAAGCAGTTAACTGCAAAGTTGCCTTATGGTGCTAACATAAAACAAGGTGACAAGTGTACAATCGGGTTTAATATTGATAATTGTTTATTCTTTGATCCTACAACTCAACAGCGGCTTGTTTATTAGTTTTATCTCATTATAATAAAGTCTTTTTTCTTTTTGCCGGCTTTGTATTGTTTATTAATTTTGTTAAAGACCTTAGCAAAAGATTCAATGGGTATAAATTCAAACCCGCAGTCCTCTGAGACAAAGCCACCCATCATAAATATTTCTTCTTGAGGGTATTGGCGACAAATTATGGCTCTATGTTTATAGGCTGTGCATATGCCTTTTTCTTCATCCAGCTTTGTGCATTTAAAGACTAGGCCTGTATCGTTTTTAGCTACAATTTCCAGATATGAATAGAAAAAGTGTAGCTTTTTAAGTCTATAGAATTCTTCTTCTTCTTTTATTATTGAATGTCTGTGCCTTACATAGATTTCTTGGCAGCAACGACCGCAGGCATTGCATTTACCTTTTCTTATATACTTTTTACCCAGAATTTTTGAGGCAAAGAACTTTTTAAATTCTAAGTGCATATTTATTAGAGTGCTGTTTAGCTTATTGATTATCTTGATCATCTTTTTCTTTTTGTGATTTGTCACTACATAACATTCTAGCACACCTGTTAACCCTTTTTTGTATTTTATCAGAGACCTCACCTTCGGGGCAGAGTTCAAATGCTCTTTTATATGCGTTAAAAGCTTTTTCCATATCATTGTTGTCGTAGCATTTATTTGCAATCTCTAATATGGCATTGACTGCGCTAAAGATTGGGTTTAAATATCCTTTTGCTTCTTCAATTCTTTTTTCAAGTTCCGGTTTTCGTTCGGGGTTTATTATTAAATAATTTTCGTATCCCCACAGGGCTTTGTCATATTTTTTATTGCTGTATAATTTATCGGCATTTTTTAGCATATTCTCGGCAAGTGTGGGATTTGAATATGTTTTTTCTTTTAAGAACTCGGTTCTGAGCTTTACATCGTTATACTCTTCAGAGTCTGGTGTGATTAGCTCAATGTAGCGCATGTACATGCAGTAAGCTTTTTCAATTTTGCCTAGTTTTTCGTAGGCTACAGCTAAATTGCAATATGTATTAGAGTGGCTTGAGTCTAGCCTAGCTGCTTTTAGCCAATAAGATATAGCTTTATCATATTTTTTGGCTTTATAGCAGATGCTACCCATATTTAAAAAGACCTTTGGTAAGCTTGGGTAGTATTCTAGTGCTTTTAGATAAGCTTTGGCTGCGTGTTTTAATAACCCTTGTTTTTGATATTTTACTCCTAGCTTGGCATTAAGCTCGGCTATTTTTTTAGAGTAGTTAATTTTTTTGTGCAATCGCACGTATTCAACTTGAGAGGCACCTTTTTTAGAATATCTTAAATATGTTTCGTAGTAATTAAAAGCTTGGGCAAGCTCACCCATATGCTCGTAGGCAACACCTAAATTTAGTATAGAATTTAAGTGGTCCGGTGATAGGGCAATAACTTTATGCCAACAATCGATAGCTTTTTTAAGGTCACCTTCGTGATAATAAGCGTTTCCTAAGTTTATGTAGCATCTTATATGTGTTGGGTCTTGTTCCAGTACTTTTTGCCAGCAGTCAATAGCTTTATCTACTTCTAAAAGTTTGAAATGAGCATTGCCTTTATTAATAAGTGCTTCTACCAGATCCGGGTGGTCAGCTAATATGCTTTCAAATATAAATAATGATTCGTGTATATCCCCGTGCCTATATGCAGAAACTCCTGAATTGAATATACTTTGTATTTCTTCAATGTCGAGCTCTCCGACGTCATCCAAATTAGTAGTAAGATACTCTTCCAGTGTCATCTTTTATTTTACTCATTCATTAGATTTGGAATTATCCTTTTTCAGAGTATAGCTTTAATTTATTAGTGTTGAATAAGCTGAAAAGGACTTATTTTTTATTTATACCGGCTATTGTTCTTCTGATTCTGGTGAAAATAAATCAGTTAGAAAATTTTCACTGCCTGCTAGCATATCTGCCAGCTTATCAGAAGGTATTTCGTACTTACCCTGATTTATAAGACTCACCAGTTCACTGGTGCTTAAGTCATTAGAAAAGGAGTCGAGTAAAAATCCTTGAATTTTTTTATACTCCTGTTCTTGTTCATACATTTCAATAGCTTTTGATGATACATCAGTTTCATCAACCAATTCTTTTTCTTGCTGAGCATAAGGATTCTTTTTATTAGTATTATTTTCTACAGCAAGTAATTCTTGATTTTGCTTTATGGCGTTATTCCCAATTATATCGCCACTACTACTGGAAATGTAGTCAACCATGTAACCAACCTCCATATCTCTTCGTCCATATATAGTATGGACCTAAATTCAAATACATAAAACAATCCATGGATTAATTCTTTCTAGTCCAACTGGTTAGTGTGTGGTATTCATTAGCTTTTTGGTATATATAAATAATAAAACGAGACAATACTTCTTTTTGCCAAGTGGGTTTAAAGATAAAAAAAAGCCCTTTGACAAAATTAGCCAAAGGACTTTTTGATTTATAGTAATAAATCTCTTTATATTAATTCCAGGCAGTTGTAACTATATTCATCAGCTCTGAATTATTTCTGACATCATCAAAGCTGCTGACTGAAATGCTGTTATCATTTGCATAGCTAATAACGTTTTGTATTAGTTGGTTTATATCATCGTTTGTTAGATATTCACCGCTTGAAAGCTCTATTCTTTCTATGGAGTCTTTGCCTTCTACTGTTATTTGGTCAGTGCCTTCTGTTGTGCCGTAATCTATATATAAATTTGAAGCATCTTTATAGAAAATAGCAGTATTTTTAATGCTTGCTGATTCAAAATAGATTTTGTCAGTACCAGAAGTATCTTTTATAAGGTCAAGCCCGTCATTTGCATAAAAAATATAGGAGTCATTGCCTGTTCCACCTTCTAGAACATCATCACCTTGTTTGCCTATAAGTCTATTATTAAGGTTATTGCCTACAATAGAATTATTTAGACTATTGCCTATTGCACTAAGGCCTTTGCCTGCTACTACAAAGTTTTGTGTTGCATTGTCATATTTGTAGCCTGTAAGTACAATATTTTCGATATTAGCACCAATGGTGTATGAATTTAGTGAAGTGTAAACAGTATCATCACCTTGGTTGGCAGATTCGTTAACTACATCGTTTGTGTCGTTAATTACATAGATATCATCACCTAGCTCTCCTGTAAGAGTATCCATGCCTTGATCGCCCAGTAGTATATCATTGTCAGCACCACCATTTAAGTTATCATCACCATTGCTTCCTATAAGGGTATCTGCTCCTGCAAGACCTTTTATTAAATCTTCTTTTGAGGTGCCGATTAGCTTATTATCGTTAGCATCTCCATTAATATTATTAATATACTCAAAGTGTTCTATTTTGTTATTAATATTGGAGTAGTGATCAAGAACTGTTATTTTGTCATTTACGCTATTAGTAAAGGTAATCTCCAGGTCACCACCAATATTGGTGAATACTGTGTTAGATTCTGTAATGCCAGCGCCAAACCTTAGTGTATCAAACCCTGCATTATAGCCTCCATGTGAGTGAAAGTCGTGTATAATATCTTGACCGTCACCTTGATTAAAGATATACAGATCATCATTATATCCACCATTTAAACTATCATTTCCTTTGTCTCCTGATAGCCTGTCATTGCCACTATAGCCCATTAATGTGTCGTTACCAGTTCCACCAAAAAGCTTTTCTGAGTAATTACTTCCGCTTATATAATCTTTTCCTTCGCCACCGTATACAGTATCATTACCTGCATTTGTAGTAATAGTATCGTAGCCAAGACCACCGTAGATGGATTCACTAAATTTAGAGCCGGTTATTACTTCATCTGCATCTGTACCTATGGTAGCCAGCTGACTTGATATATCTGAATATAATAATATTGAATCATCTGCAAACCTAAAGTGCTCTATCTGATTATTTATATTTGTCTGCTCTTTAAGGGTTATTTGATCAGAAGAGTTAGCAAACTCTATAATGATATTATTGCCGCTACCTCTATAACTTAAATCGCCGTGGCTGATAGCAGCTCCAAATTGTAATGTATCTAAGCCTGCATTGTATCCGCCATGTGCATGGAAATCGTATATAATATCCTGACCATCTTCCTTGTTAAATATATAACGGTCGTCATGGGCTCCACCATTTAAACTGTCATTTCCTTTGTCCCCAGATAGTGTATCATTGCCATCGTAACCAAGTAATGTATCGTAGCCTGTACCACCGTAAAACTTTTCTGAGTAGTTATTACCGCTTATGTGGTCATTTCCTTCTTCTCCATACACAGTATCATTACCGGAGTTTGTGGTAATTGTGTCATAGCCTAGTCCACCGTAGATGGATTCACTAAATTTAGAGCCGGTTATTATTTCATCTGCATCTGTACCTCTGGTAGCTAGCTGGCTTACAATATCTGAGTACATTAATTTTGAAGCATCATCAAACTCAAAGAATTCTATGCGATTATTGATGTTTGTGTGTTCTTTAAGGGTTATTTGATCAGAAGAACCGGCAAATTCTATAATGATATTATTGCCGCTGCCTTTATAACTTAAATCGGCTTGAGTAATGCCTGCACCAAATTGCAATGTATCTAGGCCGGCATTATGTCCACCATGTGAATGAAAATCATAGATAATATCTTGTCCATCACCTTGGTTAAAGATATATAGATCGTTATGAGATCCGCCGTTTAAACTGTCATTTCCGTTGTCACCTGAGAGTCTATCATTGCCATCATAGCCAAGTATTGTGTCATTGCCTGTACCACCATAAAAATGCTCTGAGTAATTATTACCGCTTATATGGTCACTTCCTTCGCCACCGTATACAGTGTCGTTACCAGAGTTAGTGGTAATTGTATCATAGCCCATACCTCCATAGATAGATTCACTGAATTTAGAGCCGGTTATTATTTCATCTGCATCTGTGCCTCTGGTTGCTAGTTGGCTGGCAATATCTGAATAAATTAGTGTCGAGCCATTTTCAAATTCAAAATATTCTATGCGGTTGTTGATGTTTGTGTGCTCTTTGAGGGTTATTTGATCGGAGGAACCAGCAAACTCTATAATTATATTATTGCCGCTGCCTTTATAGCTTAAATCAGCTTGGGTTATACCTGCACCAAATTGTAATGTATCTAAGCCTGCATTATGTCCGCCATGTGCATGGAAATCGTATATAATATCTTTGCCATCAGCTTGATTAAATATATACAGGTCATTATGAGATCCACCATTTAAACTGTCATCGCCTTTGCCGCCAGATAGTGTATCATTAGCATCATAACCAAGTATTGTATCTTTGCCTGTACCGCCATACAATTTTTCTGTGTAGTTGTTACCGCTTATACTGTCATTACCTTCTTCGCCGTATACAGTATCATTGCCTGCAACTGTTGTTATAGTATCATAGCCCAGGCCACCATAGATAGATTCGGCAAACTGAGAACCTGTTATTACTTCATCTTCATCTGTGCCTCTGGTTACTAATTGGCTTGCAACATCTGAGTATGTTAGCGTAGAGCCGTTAGCAAATTCAAAGTTTTCTATGCGATTATTAATATTAGTTTGTTCTTTAAGGGTTATTTGATCATTTGTATTAGTAAAACTTATTATTATGTTTTTTCCGCTTCCACTATAGCTTAAATCAGCTTGAGTAAGACCTGTACCAAACTTTAAGGTATCTACACCTGCATTATGTCCACCATGGCCATGGAAGTCGTAGATAATATCTTTGCCATCACCATCATTAAATATATATAAATCATTATGAGATCCGCCATTTAGGCTATCATTTCCTTCATTTCCATCAATGGTGTCATTACCATCTAATCCATTTATCGTATCATCTGCGTTAGTTCCGATTAAGTCATCAGCACTGTTTGTGCCATTAATAATACTAGTAGTTTCTACCGTCATAATCTTCTCCCTTTAAATAATAATGTAACAAGAAATATTTACAGAAATTATATTATAAAAAGACAAGATAATTTAAAAATATTTGTTATTATATCATTAAAAATTTTTTTTCGAACAGATAGGGAATTTAGAGATATAATAAAAAAGACAACGACAACTATCCCTCTTTATCTATTTAGAGAGTGTATCATTATCTTTTTATTTAAATTATTAATCTGTAACTCACTAATAATGCGGTTTTTTCTTATTTAATTCTTCTTTTTTATTGCTATTTAT
>JANQFW010000090.1 GCA_028277625.1 Candidatus Gastranaerophilales bacterium
TTATATATGTATTTAAAAATTAAAGTTTTTTTTTAATGTACGACAACATAATAAAGGGATTTGTTTTAATATTAATAAGAGGAATTTAATAAAAAATGAATATAAACATGAATAATTTTGAACTTGCTCTTGACATTCTTCTTTCCCTAATGTTGTATTCAAAAAGTATTCAATAATATCTTTTAATTGAATATTTTTTAATAATATTTATTTTTCAGTTGGATTTTTCAGTATTTTTAAGCAAAAATAAATATTATAACAAAATGGATACAAAGCTAACCATTTGTTGGAATACAACTTAATTTTAGAATATTGTTGAGGAGTAATATTAATAATGAAAGAAAAAGTATCAATAGGCATTCTAGGACTTGGAACAGTCGGAAGCGGCGTAGTAAAAGTATTAAAAAGTCATGATGAAGTAAAAATAAAAAAAATAGCAGTAAAAGATGTTACTAAAAAAAGAAATATAGAAGGCTTAAATCAATCAATACTAACGGATAATCCTCAAACAATAGTAGAAGATACGGATATACAAGTTGTTATAGAAGTTATTGGCGGTATCAATCCAGCATTTGATCTTATTAAAGCAGCTATCAAAAATAAAAAACACATCGTAACAGCAAATAAAGAGCTAATAGCCAAGCACGGCGCAGAGCTGTTTGAACTAGCAAAAGAAAATAACGTAACTATACTTTACGAAGCAGCAGTAGCTGGTGGTATTCCTATTATTACGCCATTAAAGCTTTCACTGGCTGGTAATAATATAAGTAAAATAGCAGGTATCTTAAACGGCACAACAAACTATATCCTTACAAAAATGGATACAGAAGGCCGCGAATTTGAAGACGTATTAAAAGAAGCTCAAGATTTAGGCTACGCAGAAGCTGATCCATCTGGCGATGTAAAAGGCTATGATGCAGCTTATAAAATAGCAATACTATCATCAATAGCATTCGATAAAAAAGTAGACGTAAACAATGTTTACATCGGTGGCATTGACAATATAACATCAACAGATATTTCTTTTGCCAAAGAATTCGGCTACAAAATTAAGCTAGTAGCAATAGGTCAAATGGCAGAAGACAATAAAATAGACGTAAGAGTACATCCAATGCTAGTTCCTAAAACTCATTTACTTTACGGTGTTGACGATGTAATTAATGCAGTAATGGTAGAGGGCGATGCAGTAGGTAAAGTAATGTTCTCCGGTCCTGGGGCAGGAGATTTACCAACAGCTAGCTCAGTAGTTGGCGATTTACTTTGTATAGTAGGTGATCTATTGCTAGATAACACACCTATACCTTTAATGAGATGTAAGCAAAGAAATGAAGCAAAACATCTTGAAATCGATAACACCAAAAATAAATATTTTATAAGAGTAAATGCAAAAAATACCCCTGGTGTACTAGGTGATTTAGGTACAATTTGCGGAAATAATAATATAAATCTTTATAATATAGTGCAAAAAGGTGTTCTCAAAGACGGCTCTGCCAGAGTGGTTTTATTAACAGAAGCCGCACTGGAAAAAGATTTAAACAAAGCAATAGAAGAAATGAATAAAAAAGAATCTATTAATAAAGTTAAAAATATTATTAGAGTAATAGATTAATAAAAACCCAAAAGAAAAAAATTAATTAATTATAAATACTAGAAGGTAATATAATGACAACTTCAACATCAAAATGCCCTCCATACACAGGTTTAATTAACAGGTATAGCGAATACTTGCCTGTTAGCGATAAAACTCCTGTTATAACAATAAACGAAGGTAATACACCTCTTATAAAAGTTGATAAATTAGCCGAAAAAATCGGATTAAATATAAATCTATACGTCAAATACGAAGGCCTAAATCCAACAGGCAGCTTTAAAGACAGAGGCATGACAATGGCAGTTTCCAAAGCTGTAGAAGAGGGTGCAAAAGCCATCATTTGCGCAAGCACAGGCAACACTAGTGCAGCAGCAGCAGCTTACGGGGCAAAAGCAGGATTAAAAACTTTTGTACTTGTTCCATCAGGTTATATTGCCCTAGGCAAATTAGCCCAAGCAATGCTATACGGTGCAAAAATTGTATCGATTGACGGCAATTTTGACGAAGCACTTGAGATTGTTCAAGAGTTAACTGATAAATACCCTATTACTCTAGTTAACTCTGTTAATCCATATAGAATCGAAGGCCAAAAAACAGCCTCTTTCGAGATTTGTGATGTACTGGGCAAAGCACCGGACTATCTATGTATACCTGTAGGTAACGCAGGCAATATAACTGCATACTGGAAAGGCTTTAAAGAATATTATGACAAGGGTGTTGTGCCTAACAAGCCCAAAATGTACGGTTTTGAAGCAGAAGGCGCTGCAGCTATCGTAAAAGGTGAAAGAATTTACAAACCAGAAACATTAGCCACAGCCATCAGAATTGGCAACCCTGCAAGCTGGGAGCAAGCAGAAGCAGCAAGAGATGAATCCGATGGAGTTATAGACTTTGTTACTGATGATGAAATTCTGGAAGCTTATAATTATCTTGCTAAAATGGAAGGTGTTTTTGTAGAGCCCGGAAGTGCTGCATCTATAGCAGGGCTTATAAAATCTGTAAAAGCAGGTAATATTAAAGAAGGCTCAACAATAGTTTGCGTACTAACAGGCAATGGCCTAAAAGATCCAGACTGCGCAATAAACAATTCAAACACAGAAGTTATCAAAGCATCATCAAAAATCGAAGATATTGTAAAAGTTCTTGATTTTTAAAGGTAAAAAATAAATGGACAAACTGCTATTTGGAACAGCCGGCATCCCTTTAATGACAGAGCCAAGAAAACATGGTAATGCTCTAAATGTCATAAAAAAACTAGGCTTAGGCTGCATGGAAGTAGAATTCGTTCGTGGCGTTAGAATGAATGAAAAAACTCAACTAGAATTAAACGAACTATCAAAATCGCTTGATGTTGTTCTAAGTGCGCACGGTCCATATTATATAAATTTAAACGCCAAAGAAGAAGAAAAAATTGAAGCAAGTATAAAAAGAGTGCTAGACACCGCAAGAGTTGCTCACCAATTCGGCGGATACAGCATAACTTTCCATGCAGCCTTTTACTTAGGGCAAGATAAAGACAAGGTCTATAAACAAGTTAAAAAACAAATGGAAAAAATAATTTCCACTTTGAAGTCAGAAAATATTAATATCTGGATAAGACCGGAATTAACCGGCAAAATTTCACAATGGGGCGACCTGGATGAAATTATAAAGCTTTCCAATGATGTTGAAATGGTGCTGCCTTGTATTGACTTTGCACACCTACACGCTCGCACAAATGGCGAGTTTAACACCTACGATGAATTCTGCAGTGTGTTTGAGGCCATTGGCAATGGCATAGGTGAACATGCCTTAAAGGAATTCCACGCACATATTGCAGGTATTGAATACGGTCCAAAAGGCGAGAAAAGACACTTAATATTTAGCGAATCTGATTTTAACTATAAAGATTTAATCAAAGCCTTTAAAGCATTTGACGTAAAAGGGATAGTAATTTGTGAAAGCCCTAACCTGGAAGGTGACGCTGTAATACTCCAAAACGAATATGATTTATAATGCCTTACAAAGATTTAAGAGAGTTTATAAAAGATTTAAAAAATAAAAACGAACTGCTGGAAATTGATGTAAATGTCAGTAGTGAACTAGAAATAACAGAAATAACCGACAGAGCATCAAAAGAAAAAAATATACCAAATAAAGCCCTGTTATTTAATAATGTCGAAGGCTATGATATTCCAATAATAACAAATGCTTTTGGTTCTTATAACCGTATGGCTATGGCTTTAAACGTTCAGTCTGTAGACGATATAGCCAAAAGAATAGTAAATTTAACAGATTCTAAAATTCCTGACGGCCTGATAGCAAAAGCGTCTTTATTTCCAAGAATGCTAGAAGTCGGTTCCTTTTTTCCAAAAACAGTAAAAGAAGCTCCCTGTCAGGAAGTTGTAATAACTGACCTAAATCAAGCAATCCTGGATAAACTTCCAATATTAAAGTGCTGGCCACTCGATGCAGGACCTTTTATAACTTTGCCTTTAGTTTTTACTAAAAATCCTAAAACAGGTATTAGAAACGTTGGCATGTATCGGCTGCAAAAATTTGATAATACTACCACCGGCATGCACTGGCACAAGCACCATGATGGCGCAAAAAATTTTGCTGATGCCAAGCGCATGGGCAAAAAGTTTGAAGTTGCTGTAGCCTTAGGTGGAGATCCTGCTATTACTTATTCATCAACAGCGCCTGTTCCTCCGGGTATTGATGAAATGATTTTTGCAGGCTTTTTAAGAAAAAAGCCTGTTGAACTGGTAAGGTGTAAAACAGTGGACCTAGAAGTTCCGGCAGATGCTGAAATTATACTGGAAGGCTATATTGACCCGGATGAAACAAGAATAGAAGGACCTTTTGGAGATCATACGGGATATTATTCTCTATCTGATGAGTACCCTGTATTTCATATAACTGCTATGACGCATAGGGCAAGTCCAATATACCCTGCTACAATAGTTGGCAAGCCTCCTCAAGAAGATTGCTACATGGCAAAAGCCACTGAACGAATATTTTTACCCGTACTGAGAAAAATTATCCCGGAAGTTATAGATATGAATTTGCCACTGGAAGGTGTTTTTCACAACTGCGCAATAATCAGTATAGATAAACAATACCCCGGCCATGCAAACAAAGTGATTTCGGCGATATGGGGATTAGGGCAGATGATGTTTACTAAATTTGTTATTATTGTCGATGCTGATGTTGATGTTCACAACCTATCAGATGTTAGCTGGAAAATTTTTAATAATACTGATCCTTCAAGAGATTGCTTTATAACTAAGGGCCCTCTGGATATTTTAGACCATGCATCTGATTTATTAGGCTATGGAGGTAAAATGGGTATAGATGCAACTAAAAAATGGTCAACAGAAGGTTTTACAAGAGAGTGGCCTGAAGAAATCATAATGGATAAAAATATAAAAGAAGTAATAGACAAAAAATTAACAAAAATACTAATATAGTTTTTCTAATTGACTAATACAGCTATTAAAAATATTATATTTATTAAACATAGCTTTTTTCAATTAGAAGGAATATATTTAAAAAATGGATATTATAGAGAGTAAGAGTGATCCGAAAGATTTTTTTAGAACTTTGTTGTCCTTACTGAATATTGGCAAATCTTATGCCAATCGAATAGCTGTAGACGAGCTGATGCGAATAATTACAAGAGAAACTCAAAAAGCTTTAAATGCTGATAGGTGCACGATTTTTTTATTTGATGATGAAACCGGTGAATTATGGTCAAAAGTCGCAATAGGAATAAAAGAGCACCAAGAAATAAGAATTACTTCTAATTCCGGATTAGCCGGATATGTTTTTCAAACGGGTAAAATAATAAATTTAGAAAATGCATATAATGATACAAGATTTAATAAAAACATAGATGAACAGTTTAACTATACAAGCAAAAGTATGCTTTGTATACCTTTAGAAACCTTAAACGGAAAGAGAATAGGTGTTTACCAAGTCTTAAATAAAAAAGATCAAACCCCTTTTAATAATAAAGATAAAGATTTACTTATTGCAATAGGAGCTATTGCCAGTTTGGCATTGGAAAATGAACGTTATATACGAAGCAAAGCAAAAAAACACAAAAGAGAAACTAATTTATATAATGATTTTATTAATAAGCTGGTAAATAACCTTGTAGACTCAATAGTAACAATTGACAGTGAAGGAACAATCCAAGCAAGTAACCGGGCAACAACAAATTTATTTAACTATCCTAAAAAAGAAATAATAGGGCAAAATATCTGTAAGATAATTCCTGATATAGAATTTTGCAAAGAAAAATATACTATTAAAAATCATAAAAACTTATTGGATATACAAATAGACGGCAGGCTGGAGCTAGTTGGAGAAAAAAAAGACGGTACAATTTTTCCGGTAGAAATAAGTATTAGCAAAATAGAAATAGATTATAATGTTATGTTCTCTGTAATTATCCGAGATATAACTGAAAGAAAAGAGTCTGAAAATATAAAAAATGAATTTATTTCAATAGTCAATCATGAGTTAAGAACGCCAACTACTGCCATAATAGGAGCTCTAAACTTAATATCATCCTCATCTCAGGATTTACCTGAGCAAACAAAAAAATTGTTGGATATTGCTTTTAACAACTGCAACAGATTAGAACAAATTATAGATGATATCTTAGATATAAATAAAATTGCAGCAGGTCAAATGGACTATAATCTAGAACCGGCGAATTTGACAGAAATAATGAAAAAAGCAGTTGAAGTTAATGAGACATATGCAAAGCAATTTGATATAAAGCTCAAAATAACAGATAACTATCCAAATGTAATAGTAAATGTTGATATAAACAGATTAATTCAATCAGTAACAAATCTGCTTTCAAACGCTATAAAATTTTCCCCTACGGATAAACCTGTTGAGTTAAAAATAGATAAAAACGAGAAACAAGTAAGAATTACTGTTCTTGATTATGGTCCTGGGATACCGGAAGAATTTAGAAAACATATTTTTCAAAAATATACTCAAGCAAGCACGAACAGTAATTTAAGAAAAAAAGGAACAGGCCTGGGCTTAACTATAAGCAAAAACATAATTGAAAAAATGAACGGTAACATTGGCTTTATCACAGAAACAAATAAAGGTACCGGTTTTTATATAGACCTGCCTGTGTTTGAATAATTTTTTTGCATACTTTCTTTAAGACTAAAAATTTGACTGGAGTAATTAGAGATAATAATTATTCTTTTTTCGTGTTGGAAACTTTTTGGGAACAAATTTAAAAAAAAGATATCTATATAAGGTAACAACTCCTTAACACTTATAAACTCCCCTTACTCCAATCTAAAAGGTGGAGTATTTTTTTTATCTACCCCCTTACCTCCGGATATTCTTTTTTACTTCGCTTTCCGGTGACTTTGTCACCTCGCTCGGCCATAAAGATAATAATGACATAATTCTTAATTATGAGCTTAAAATTATTTTTATAAACTTTTCAGTGAGTGCTTAACTATAGGTATAACATCATCTATAGCAGCATTAATATTTTTTCTTATAACGCACCCGGCAGCAAGCCTATGGCCTCCGCCCCCAAAGTTTTTGGCAATGTCACAAGCACTGACATTGTTGCTCCTAATACTAATTTTAGTATCCCCTTTTGGTGTTTCTTTAAAAATTATAGCGATTTCTACATCACTAATTTGCCTTAAAGCTTCACTAATGCCATCAGTATAATCATCAGTTGCCTTTAAGTCATCTAAAAGTTTTCTAGTTACTGTAGTATAAGCAATTTTATTATTTTCAAGAAATACAGCCTTATCAACAGCCTTTGCATGAAGCTTTACCATTGCAAAAGGCTTAGATTCATAGCATTTTTTATAAATATATTCAGGATCAGCGCCACATTCAATAAGTTCTGCGCAAATTTTTAATGTTTCAGACTTTGTATTATCAAATTTAAATCCGCCTGTATCGGTCAAAATAGAAGTATACAG
The DNA here is from genome assembly GCA_028277625.1 of Candidatus Gastranaerophilales bacterium. Classification (GTDB taxonomy): domain Bacteria; phylum Cyanobacteriota; class Vampirovibrionia; order Gastranaerophilales; family JANQFW01; genus JANQFW01. The sequence continues at coordinate 7,558 of JANQFW010000090.1, forward strand.
GTCTGTTGCAATGTCTTTATCAGGTTTGATGCCCAAAAATTCAACTAATTTATATATAACTTGCCCAGTAGATGCAGCATTTTCAACCCAGTTAATATCTGCAAAGTTTGAATTGCTCATATAATGATGATCTATATTAACAGTAGCTTTTGATTTAAAAAAAAGGTCTTTAGTCTCGCCAAGCCTGTCAATATTGCCACAATCTATAGCCATAGCAAGATCATAATTGCTTAATAAAGACTTATCATCAATATTTTTTATAGAAAAAACATCTGGTAAAAACTTGTAAACATCAGGCAACTTACCGGATAAGGCCATATCTATTGTTTCAGTAGCCTCAAATTTAGCAAGTTCTATAATTTTTTTAATAGCAAGTGTAGAGCCTAATGTATCTCCATCCGGTCCAACATGCCCTAGCAAAAGAATAGTTTTAGACTGCTTTATTGCATCTATTAATTTATTTATAATTACATCCATTTTATATTAAAACCTTTTTTTATCTTTTTATCTAACCCTCTATACCTTAGCAAAAATTAAATTGTTTTTATAAATATTTCATTACATAAAATATTCTCAATGCTTTATAAAAAAACATTGAGAGTAATTTTTTTTAAATTGTGATAAATGTAAATTTATCTGTTATTGTTAAAGCATTCTCTACAGAAAATTCTTTTACCTTCCATTGGTCTGAAAGGAACTTGGGTTTCGCAACCACAGCTAGAACAGACTGCATCATATAGCCTTTTTTGAGGTTTCTTGTTGAACTGCTTTCTTTTGTTTCTGCATTCGTTACAACGTTTAGGCTGATTAGAAAAACCTCTTTGGCTATAAAATTCTTGTTCACCGGCTGTAAATACGAAATCACAACCACAGTCAGCACATTGTAGGTTTAAATCTTCAAACATTTCTTTTCTCGGGCTCCTTTTGTTTCTTTTTGTTTCCTTGATGAGACCGAGATAGAGAAGTACTATAACGGTTTGCATCTTGGACGTATACTTCTATAATACTATTTTACCATTATCAAAATATTTATCAACTCTTTAAAATAATATTTGATATTTTTTATTTTAAACATGGGATAGTATCAGCCTTTATAAATTTTATAATGCTTTTTTTAGAGTGAATTATGAATCTTTTAGCTGCATTAACCGGCACTGCAAAACCAATACCAATATTAGATTTATTATTATCAGGGTTATAAATTGATTGATTGATTCCAATCACTTCTCCCTTAGAGTTTAACAATGGCCCGCCGGAACTACCGGGGTTTATGGCAGCATCTGTTTGGATTTTATTTTTTCTATAATCTAAACGGCTAATTATACCCATAGTTAAAGTACTGCTAAAACCAAAAGGATTCCCTATAGCAAACACTTTTTGCCCGATTTTTATTTTGGTTGAATCTCCAAAATCAATAATGGGCAAATCTTTTTTTGTATCAATTTTTATTAAGGCAAGATCACTGTTTTCTGTGGTAACCGCTATTAATTTAGCCTTATATTCATTTCCATCATGGGTTGTAACATTTATATCTCCATCACTTTCTAAAATATGACTACTGGTTAAAATCAAACCGCATTGATCTATAATACAACCGGTCCCACTGGAAACGCCATCGTCTATATTTACATCAATAGCAACGATGGCAGGAGCAACTTTTTCGTAAACACTAATATTAACCTGTTCGTCAGAAAAAAAATTCTGCGAATAAGATGTTATATTTAAGTTAAGCAAAATAACAAAAGAAACAAAATAACAAATAAAATATTTTTTTAACATCTCTCCGCTCCATTTCCCCTTTATAATTCGTAAATTACTTCCGGACTTTTATGAAAAATTTTTAACATATCCTTAATGGCCATTACTTTTTATTCAATAAATTGATTTTAATAAATCTTAATAAATCAATTAATAAAAAGTTATATTAAGCTAAATTGCATTTTCTTAAACTTTTAATGAATAGTATAAAAAAATAAGTAACTTTAATTATTTCAAATTAATTAGGGTAATACTATAATCCGACTGAGCCTAAGTTTTTTATAAAATAGATTAGATTATTTATAACTAATTAGTGAATAAAAAAACAAAACAGACTTCTTTTTAATTTAAGAAGTCTGTTTTTATAAAAAATATTTTTCTAAAGTATAAAGCTCTAGCTTTGTTCTAATTCACCATTAACAATATTAGCAACGTGTTTAACCGCTTCATCTTTAGAGATTTTTATCTGCTCACCGCTCATTCTTACTTTAACTTCAACATCACCATCCTTAATGGTTTTCCCAATGGTTATTCTCACAGGGAACCCTATTAAATCAGCATCTTTGAATTTAACACCAGCTCTATATTCTCTATCATCTAAAACAGCTTCTATATTTTGTTGTTTCAATTGATCGTATAGATCATTAGCAACATTCCATTGCAGCTCATCCTGAACATTAACCGGAACAACAATTACATGATAAGGAGCAATAGCCATAGGCCATTTAATACCATCTTTATCATGATATTTTTCAATAGCAGCTGCAGCAGTCCTAGACACACCGATACCATAACAACCCATTAAATAAGGTTTTTCTGCACCTTTTTCATCAGTAAATTTAGCATTCATCTTCGCAGAATACTTTGTACCCAGCTTAAAGATATTACCAACCTCAATACCTCTGGTTATATCAAGTTTAGCATTACATTTTATACATAATTCATCACGCTGAGCCAATCTTATATCAGCTATTGACTTAGGCAAATCAATATCAACACCCCAATTTGCCCCAACCAAATGCTTGTCGTTTTGGTTAATACCAACAACAAAGTTTTTAAGATCTTTTACGCTTTCATCAGCAACAACTTGAGCTTTAATTCCTTTAGGGCCGATAAATCCAACTTCAGCAGTATAATTGCTTTTTTGCATCAACTCTTTTATTTCTTCATCAGTAGCAATCCTAATCTCATTGCCACCTACAAAATTTTTTAATTTAGTTTCTTCTACGGTTAAATCACCCCTAATTAAAGCAACAACTATTTTTTTATCTACTATATAAACAAGTGACTTACAAATAGTAGAAGATTCAATACTAAAGAATTTTGCTAGATCTTCTATACTTTTAACATTAGGAGTATCTGTTATTTTAGCTTCCGCAAACTCGCCATCTGTTTTACACTCAGGCAATATTGATTCTGCCCTATTAGTATTACCTGCATAGTCGCACTCCATACAGAAAACAACATCGTTTTCACCGCAATCAGTATCAGTTAAGACCATACACTCATGGCTTACATCTCCACCTATAGCCCCACTATCGCTTCTAACCATCTTGGTTTCCAAGCCACATCTGATAAATATTTTTTCATACGCCTGAGCCATAACATTATAAACTTTATCAAGGCCTTCTTCATTCACATCAAAGCTATATGCATCTTTCATTACAAACTCACGGCCTCTTAACAAGCCAAATCTAGGCCTTCTTTCGTCTCTAAATTTACTTTGAATCTGATACAAATTAATAGGCAATTGTTTATAAGAAGATATTTGATTTCTCGCTAATAAAGTAATAATTTCTTCGTGCGTCGGACCAAGAGCCATTTCTCTGTCGTGCCTGTCTTTCAATCTCATTAATTCTTTGCCGTATGCTTCCCATCTTCCGGACTCTTCCCAAAGCTCTTTAGGCTGCAAAATAGGCATTAACAGCTCCTGAGCACCAGACTTATCCATCTCATCTCTTACAATGTTTTCAATTTTTTTAAAAACCTTAAGCATTAAAGGCAAATAAGAATATATCCCGGAAGTGAGCATTTTAATATAACCGGCTCTTATCAAAAGCTGGTGGCTTACCACCTCAGCGTCAGCCGGGGTTTCTCTTAATGTTTGCACAAACATCTTCGACATTTTCATGGCAGGTATCCTTCTATTTCTTTTACTATATTTATATTTCTCTTTAAATTATTTTAAATAAATAATATATTAAAAAAAATAGTAATGATATAAGGTGATGATTATCGCCCAAAAAATATATTTTTAGATAAACCTGGCAAGATAAATCCCCAGCCCCATAAAGGCTAAACCAAGCAAAATACTTAATGCAATATAGCTAATACCTGCAACTGCCTGCCCTTGTTTGATAAGACTAATAGTTTCATAGCTAAAAGTACTAAATGTGGTAAACCCACCCGCAATACCGGTAGCTATAAACAGCTTTAAATTATTATGCAACGGCCCTGTTTTATTCATTAAGACTGTCAAAACAATGCCCAAAAACAAGCAACCAAAAACATTTGCTATCAGTGTGCCAAATGGATAATTAATACCCAAAAGCTTAGCCCCTAAAATGCCTACATAGTATCGTGCGCAAGAGCCAAGCCCTCCACCTATAAATATACAAATATATTTAAGCATAAAGACCTCATATGTTAATAAAACTAATATACTGTAAACATATTTTAAAATAATTTTATTTTTTCCTGCTAAGTACTGGCAACAAAATTTTTTTTTTGGTTTAGTCTAAATGTAACATCAATTTAAATTAAACTTAGAACTTATTCGCAATAATAATTTTAAATCAAATATTAAACTATAGTAGAATTTATTTAACAAACAAGTAATAAATAAGATATATGCATAGACACAGGTAAAGACCTAAATAAAAAATCATTTTATTCAGTATGAATATGACTAAAAGCTTATTATTACCTGATTAATATAATAGAAGAGAGAAATAGGAAAGGGACATTCTATGAGAGTTATTGCACATGGTGCTTTTAAGCATCACAAAAATGATATTTCTAAGGCAAATGTTGTACAAGCAAAAAAAAAATTAAACAAGGCCGAATCAAATCCAAATAATCAGACATTTTTTACAGGAGCTAATCATTATCCTTTAAGCTTACATCCTTCTAAAATAGCTTTTAAAGGCGTAAAAAGAAAGTTATCTACTGTTCCTACAGCAGATACTTCAGAAATAGCGAAGAAAGTCAAAGACGCAAATAAGAAGCCTGTATTAATTTCCGATTTTGACGGTACATTTGTAGGCTTTGCTGAAGACCCCAATATGGTTATGAGTGCTGAAGAACTGAAAAAATTTAACACAATGTTAGATAATCTCAATCAATTTAGTGTTGATCCTCCTATCCTTGTAACAGCCGGTAGTTTAGATAGATTTGAAAAGATTTTTGGAGAAGAGGCGGCTAACAGCCTAAATTCAATGGGATTAAAGGGAAATCAAATGAATCTGAGTGTTCCTAATGACAAAGCTGATAAATTTATACAAGAATGGACATCAGAAAAAAATGCTCACGTTGTCGGAGAGGAAGGTAAAAATAGTAATAATCCAGCTTATTTAATAGAAAAAACAGACTTAGATAACGGGCAAACAAAAATAAAACTAAGACCTACTGATTTATTAGGTTTTTCTCCTGAAAAATCTAACTTTGACGCCAAACTTAGAGAATCCTTAGAGCCTCTTGGCTTTAGAATAGAAAACTTAGGCATGATAATTAACTTGCACTGGCGTGGACTATCAAACAAGTGCGAAGACACCCAAGGTCCGGTTAAAATACAATTAAGCAAAGAAAACGATAGCTTATTTAACGAAATAAAAAGCAAAGCTCACTCCTCAGAAGCAAAGAAGATTGAAATTTCAAATAGTAAAAATGAGAAACTTAACGTATCATTTGATGACCTGCTTGAGTTTGGTAAGCAAAAATTCAAAGCAATAAGTGAAGAACATTTGGATAATAAGCTAATTAAAAAAGAACAACTAGGAAGTCTCACAAATGATGATATCTATAAAAACGGCAAAGCAATTATAGTAGAGCACAATGCAAATAAAGCCTGGGAGCTTAGCGACGTAAAAACCCAAACCTATAATAAAGGTGAAGCTGTAAAACAGCTAATAGGCTTATTTGGCGGTAAGGATAGCAACTTACCTGTTTATTTGGGTGATGCTGTTGGAGAAGAAAAAGGGGTATTGAAAGATGATGAATTTGCTATGAAGGCAGCTTCTGATCTAGGAGGCATAGGGATAGGAGTTATGCATAGGGATGTCAAAGAAATTAAGAACAACCCCCCATCAAGAGCAGATATAAATACAGAAGCCGACTATAAGCTTAGTTCATTTAAAGAAACTATTCCATTTATAGAAAACTTAGCTAAAGAATATTCTAAACAGCCTATAGCTACTTAAGTAAATAGCTTAATTAAAAGAGCCTCAATTTGCATAGAGGCTCTTTTGTCATTAAAATAATTTAATATAATTTTTTTATACAGCAAACCTAAAATGAACAACGTCCCCGTCTGCCATAGTATATTCTTTACCTTCAAGCCTAACAGCGCCTTTTTCTTTAGCCGCATTATGAGAACCTGAATCAACAAAGTCATTATAACCTATAACTTCGGCTCTAATAAAGCCTCTTTCCATATCAGTATGTATAACACCGGCCGCCTGGGGGGCTTTTGTGCCTTCTGTAATTGTCCAAGCCCTAACTTCTTTTTCACCTGCCGTAAAATAAGTTAGCAAACCTAACAATTCATAAGTACTTCTTATCATTCTCTCCATACCGGAGCTATCAACACCAAGCTCTTCCAAAAATTCCTGAGCCTCTTCTTTTGTTAATTCAGCCAATTCAGCTTCTATCTTTGCACTTACAACTACAACTTGCGCAAGATGAGTTTTAGCATATTCTCTAACTTTATCTACATACTCATTTCCATCAGCAGCAAGGTCAGACTCAGACACATTTGCCGCATATATTATAGGCTTAGCAGATAAAAGATGTAAATTATTAACAAAAGGCAGCTCGTCTTTGGCAAAAGACTCTAAAGAAAACGGCTTTCCCTCTTCAAGAAGAGCTAAAAGCTTTTCCAAAACAGCATTTTCTGCAATAGCTTCTTTATCTCTAGCTTTTACTTGTTTTAAAATTCTATCTTTTCTTTTTTCAACTGTATTCAAATCAGCAAGAGCCAATTCCATATTAATAGTTTCAATATCATCAACAGGATCAATTTGCCCTGATACATGAACTGTATTTTCATCCACAAAGCATCGTACTACTTGAATAATAGCATCTACTTCCCTAATATGACCCAAGAATTGATTACCCAAGCCTTCACCTTTGCTGGCACCTTTTACTAAACCTGCAATATCAACAAATTCTATAGCGGTTGGTATTACTGTGTTTGTTCTTACAAGATCTTGCAATATAAATAATCTATCGTCAGGTACGTTTACGATCCCTACATTAGGCTCTATTGTACAAAACGGATAATTTGCGGATTCTGCATTTTTGCTTGATGTTAAAGCATTAAATAAAGTTGATTTCCCTACATTCGGAAGTCCTACAATTCCAGCTCTTAACAATTTTTATCCCTTTCCCTTTTTCAGAAATTAATTTACATAATTATAAAAAGTATTTCAGATTGACTATTAGCGTTTACTTAAATTTTATAACATAAAGAATCTTGTCATCATAGCTTTTATGCTGTTTATACTGTTTGTCAATTATATTGTGAAATAAAACAAAGGTCTTTTTCAAACTTAATGCTAAAAATTTAAAAAAATAAAAAAGATTTTTTGTTATACTAATATAGTTCTTAAAATTTTAATTTATATTGAACCTTGAAAATAAAATAATGCTATCAAGATAATGATAACGCTGGACTAACACGCCCATGTGGGGCGGTGCAAATTAGAAAGGCGGTTCATGATGGAGTTTAGATTTAGAATGTCTGAAAGGGTTACACGGTACTTAATAACCGTTATAGCTATTGTATTGGTTGCTCTCATACACAAAGAGTTCCTAAACCCAATAGTTCAAGAACTCTTCAGACATCTGTTCTAAAATCCGACCTAGAAGGTTGTAAATTTTGCGGTTTTCGACCTTCTAGGGTCTTTTTAGCATTATAACAAATTATTTTTGTAATTTAAACCCTTTGTTATTTAAATTTAGATACAATGATTTAAAAATGTAACAGTTTTTTAACAAAATAACCCTTTTTTCGTATAATCCAAAGAGATTCCTGCAATGGATTTTTTAAACTGATATAATATATATTTAATAAACAAAAAATATATTTAATAAAATTTAAATTAAAAAACAGAGGTTTAAGTTGTTTTGACACCAAAAGCACCAAAAACAGAAGACACATGCCCAAAGGATAATGATAAATACGCAGCATTTCTATATTACAGACTGCGTAATAAAATTGTCCTCCTGCGCCGTTGGATTAAAAACGATGATCTAATGGGCCTTAAAGGTCGTATGGAAGAAGCAATAAAAACTTCAGAAATGGAATTTGATGTAGTAGGCAAAGATTTCTTAAACATAATGCGCACCGGCGAGTGGAGTAAAGCTCTGATTCAAAAAATGGAATTCATTAATATGACCCTTCAGGGCTTTACAATAAATATAATAGAAACCATAGAAGACAGAAAACAAGCCAAAGATTGGCATCGTAGAAAACCAAAAGAACCTGAAGGATTTAAAACAAACTCAACAGGTCTAAAAGACCTCGCAAAGAAAACTTATTCACTAGTAAGGACTTTTGTACCTGAGGAAATAAGATCAAAATTTTCAATAAAACAGCTCAGAGCAGTTAGTGCATTAAGCGAGATAAATGAAAGAATTCTTGAAGAAGTAGAAATAATAAAAGAAAAATTTGATAATTATCATAAATGGTCA
>JANQFW010000124.1 GCA_028277625.1 Candidatus Gastranaerophilales bacterium
GAAGAATTAAACAAGAAAAAGCCTCATTATTAATGATATGCAGGTCAATAATTCCAATAAAAAGACAATGATGAACTCTCTAGGTAGATAAAAAGAGGGGTAGTTATCATTGCCATGCATAAATGCGCCTTGGGTAAATCCAAGGCGCATCTTTAATTAAGAATTAAATCTTTATTTAATAACTACGCTTTTACTGTAGAAACTTGATTAACAACGTTTTCTAAAGAAGCTAAAGCATCACCAGACAACTTGTCAACTCCACCATTAAAGGTATCTCTAGACTTGATAAAATCAATTCTATCTTTCATTCTGGCAATAAACTGATTTCTGTAGTTCTCATCGCTCATATTTACGTCAAAGTCGTCTAATTTCATAATCTCAACATCAGATAAGTTCTCCCATTTTTCGAACTTAGCTTTACCTTCAACGATATCTTCGATAATACCTAATGTATGCTTAGGCTGAACCTTTTTACCCATAAAGTCGCCAGTATTTAGTATGTAGCATTCTACTCCATCTTCAATAAGCTTCTTGAATCTGTCATAATCAAGCTCTAATGGGTATGTTCTGAATGGGTTAGCGTATGGCTCAACAACTAGCGCATTAGGATCAACGCCTTTAGCTAATCTCTCAGCAGTTGTTCTCTTAGTAGCTAGTGTAGCACCCATAGCAGCACCTAAAGAGGCACCATTTAACTTAATTACAGGAGGTATTGTAGGATCTTTCATCAACCAGAATATAGCATTAATAGGCTCATCAACTCTATCAACTCTGTTTGGAGACCATAATTTAGACTTAACAGCACGTCCGTTGCCATTTCTGATATCTTCAGGTACTACAGTTTTCTTACCGTTCTCATCAGTGATAACACCGTTATTTTGTAGAGTTAAAATGTACTTATTGTCTTCACAACCCATTGGATAGTCTTGTGTCTTATCAAAGTAAGCAGGCTCTAAAGCGATTGAATACTTATCTTTTACATTGATAATGAAAGCATCATCATGAAGAACAGTTACATCATACTTATCTTCGTGCTTTGCGTGTGTGATTGTAGACTTGCCAGAACCTGATAGGCCAAACACAGCAACAGAATACTTTTTATCGTTAGATAGGTTGTATCTCTTTAATCCACCGTGACAAGAAGCATAACCATTTCTAGCAGCAGTTCCCCAACCTAAGGTTAAAGTACCTTTTTTGTGCTCACCAAAGTATCTCATACCTAAGATAGCTGCACAGTTATGCTCAGGATCAAAGAATGTTAAACCATATGGATAATCAGGATGTGTCCAGTCAGGATCTGAGAATAATATAATATCACCTTCTGGAATATTTCTTGAGTCTTTGTACATTTGACTATAGGCTTCATTAAGGTACTGGAAGTTTAACATCCAACTATACATAACATTCTCAAAGTTTTCAGGTATACAAAGATGAGCCTTCATCATAAAGTCTTCTTCTAAACCTACCACAACTTGAGCGTGATACATATTTTTGTATCTTGTTTGGTAAACAGCTTCTCTAATAATAGGTAGTAAAGACTTCATATCACAATCTTCGTTACCAACGATTTTTCTTGCAGCTGCACATCTACCAACTACTGTACCATCATTGAATAATAGTACATTTGCATTATCAGGTAAGCCCATTTTTTCTGGCTCAAATACAGGCATTCCATCTAGCTCAACTGTACCTGGGCTAATTTGAGCTAATTTGTAAGCTTCAGAAACTGTTTTAATGTCTTCAACATTGTTGCCATAGAACGCAGATTGAATAGTCGTTCTCGCTGCTGAAGTAACTTTTTTGAATTCGTCTTTGTCTTTTAAATAACCAATTGTAGTCATAGTTCTTCTCCTTCAGTAATTTCCTAAATTCCTTATTATGTTTATGTACTTAATAATAAGTAACTCTCTCGATCAAATTTCAGGTTACTCTTTTCAGAGATTAATTTGTTATCCGCCTACCAAAGCAAGCAACACACCTGCTGCAACCGCAGAGCCGATCACACCGGATACATTAGGTCCCATTGCATGCATTAACAAGTAGTTATGAGGATTTGCATCCATACCAACTTTGTTAACAACTCTTGCAGCCATTGGCACTGCAGATACACCTGCCGCACCAATGAGCGGATTGATTTTTTCTTTAGAAACAGCGTTCATTACTTTAGCTATTATTACACCAGCCGCAGTACCTATACAGAATGCAACTAAGCCTAAAGCTAAAATACCTAAGGTTTCAACAGTTAAAAACTTTTCAGCTGACAGCTTTGAACCAACTGTTAAGCCTAATAAAATTGTAACTATATTAATGAATTCGTTTTGTGCTGTGTTAGATAACCTTTCAACAACACCAGACTCTTTCATTAAATTACCAAATGTTAATGCCCCAATTAGAGGACAAGCATCAGGTAAGAATATTATACACAGGCCTAATACTAATAATGGGAATATAATCTTCTCTCTTTTTGAAACATGCCTTAACTGCTTCATGACGATTTGTTGCTCGTCTTTAGAGGTTAAAGCTTTCATAATTGGCGGCTGAATAATAGGTACTAAAGCCATATACGAATATGCAGCAACAGCAATTGCACCTAATAGATCCGGCGCAAGTTTGCTGGTTACAAATATTGAAGTAGGGCCATCAGCTCCACCAATAATACCAATAGCTGCAGCTTCTTTTAAGCCAAAATCAAATCCAGCATATTGCCCAAGAGCTAAAGCACCAAGTAAAGTTGTAAATATACCAAACTGTGCAGCTGCGCCTAATAATGCAGTCTTAGGATGTGCTATTAACGGACCAAAGTCTGTCATAGCCCCCACACCTAAAAAGATGAATAATGGAAATAGTCCATTTGCCACACCAGCTTCGTAAATAATATGTAAAAAACCACTACCTTCAGCAATTCCAACAACAGGTATATTAGCTAAAAGCCCCCCAAACCCAATTGGAACTAATAATAATGGTTCAAATTTCTTCTTAATAGCAAGCCATAGAAGAAGTAAACAAACAAGAAGCATCACTGGAGTTCCAAACATGTGAAGAAACTGCTCAGCCCCGTTTGTTATTGTAGGATCAGCAGGATTTATAAAGTTGGCAAATCCTGTTGCCTCATATAGTTTTTGTAAACTTGATTGTAAATCCACTTTTTAACTCCTATCCTCTCACCTAGTTAATGGTACAAAGTATTTGATCAGGATTAACCTTATCACCAACCGCAACGTTGATACAACCAACTGTACCTTTTCTTGTAGCAGCAACAGGTGATTCCATTTTCATAGCCTCAAGTATGATTATAGGTTGCCCTTCTTCAACTTGCTCGCCTTCTTTAGCTTCTAATCTTAGTACTGTACCTGGCATTGGAGCTTTAATCGCTTCGCCTGCTGCAGATGAACATTTAGCAGCAGAGCCGGATTCACTTATACCTTCTTTAACTTCTATATCATAAGCTTTTCCATTAACTGTAGCTTTTCCACCATCAATAGCAACACTATAATCTTTACCATTAACTTTAACAGTGTAACCTTGGCCAGCTTCAGCTGGTTTAGCTTTAGCAGCTTTTTCAACTTTTCTTACGCCTGTTGTAGCTTTACCTTGTAAGAAAGCAATACCTTTGTCCTTACATGCCGCAGCAATAAAGATATTTTCGTCTGTAATTGGCAAGCCAGCTTCTTCTAAAACTTTTTTAGCAGGCTCAATACCTTTTTTAGGATCTCTATCATTAATATCAGCAGGATTTTCAGTAGTAGGCTCCAAGCCCATTTGCTCTGCTGCTATTTTTACAATTTCAGGATCTGGTGCAACCGGAGTTTTACCAAAATACCCAAGAACCATTTTGCCGTAACCATCAGCAATTTTCTTCCAAGGACCGTGCATAACGTTATTAAACGCTTGCTGGAAGTAGAATTGAGATACAGGGGTTACAGATGTGCCAAAACCACCTTTTATTACTACTTCTTTCATTGCCTTAATTACTTCAGGATACTTATCTAAAATATCATTATCTCTCATCATTTGAGTGTTAGCTGTTAAAGCACCACCCGGCATTGGAGAGAATACAATAATAGGATCAACAGTTGTAGCTTCTGGAGGCATAAAGTAATCTTTCATGCACTCTTTAAATACTTCTTCAGCTTCAACAATTTTATCTATATCTATACCTAGATCAAATTCAGTGCCCTTTAAAGCATGCCACATTGTAATGATATCAGGCTGTGCTGTACCACCGGATACAGGTTTCATAGCCAAATCAATACCATCAGCTCCAGCTTCTAAAGCTGCTTTATAAGCTAAAACAGAAACACCAGCTGTTTCATGAGAGTGGAATCTAATATGCATATCAGGACCTAAATAAGCCCTAGCTTGCTTAATAGTTTCATATACTTTTGATGGTGCAGATGTACCGGAAGCGTCTTTAAATGCAAGTGAGTCAAACGGAATACCTGCATCGCAAATTTTTCTTAATACATCCATATAAAATTCAGCAGTGTGTGCACCTTCACACCCAGGAGGGAGTTCCATCATTGTAACTGTAACTTCGTGGTTTAATCCGGCGTTTTTGATACACTGACCACTGTATATTAAGTTATTTACATCATTAAGAGCATCAAAGTTACGTATAGTTGTAACACCATGCTTTTTAAATAATTTAGCATGAAGATCAATAATATCACGACTTTGTGATTCTAAACCTACAACGTTAACCCCTCTAGCTAGTGTTTGCAATGTAACATCAGGGCCAACTGCTTTTCTGCAAGCGTCCATCATATCAAACGCATCTTCATTACAGTAGAAATACAATGATTGAAAACGTGCACCACCGCCTGTTTCAAAATGATTAATTCCAGCTTCTTTTGTTGCTTCTAATGCTGGTATAAAGTCTTTTGTAAATACCCTTGCTCCATAAACAGACTGAAAACCGTCTCTAAATGAAGTATCCATTACTTTTACTAATTTTTTTGACATTTTCCTCTACCCTTTAATATGTGATTGTACTGCTGCAATAACTACTGCTATTTCCTCATCCATATTGGATTGCACGGTTACAGGTCCAGCCGGTACCTCTACCTCCTCCGGGAAATATTTGTTCAACTCTCTCACGCATACTGCAGTGAGGTTCATTGCTAATATGAGTATTATTAGAAAAGAAACTACAATACCCATACCAATGAACATAATGATAAAACCGCTGGTTAGCATATTAAATCTCCCATATTTACGATAATATCCTCATCGGTATCTTTTCTCATTGTTAAAGTACCATCCGCATTGATATTTGTAATTACCCCCACTTCATTTTTATTAGGAAGCTTGATAATCACTTTCTTGTTTAAAAAATTATTTCTCTTTGTATAATCCTCTTTTATAGACAAAAAACCTTCATTAATAAAGGTTTCATACTTAATAAAAAACTCATTTAAAAGCGCCTGCGCAAAAGACATCGCATCAACCGACTCTTCAGTAAACATATTCAAAGATGTTGCCGGCTGATCAATTTGATTTAAATCACTTTGCGACAAGTTCAAGTTAACTCCCACCCCTAAAACTAATCCAGAGTAGTTTTCTGACTTAAATCTTACTTCTGACAAAATACCCGATATTTTTTTATTTGCAATCAACACGTCATTAGGCCATTTTATAGATGGGCTAAGATCAAAGCTTTCCAACACCTTACATATACATACACTCATATATTGTGTAATATTAATCAAGTTATTTCTCGCCCTATTGTTTATCTGGGATGGCTTTAGTAATATTGACATATATAGATTACCAATTTTATCAGAAGCCCACTTGCGGTCTAGTCTCCCCCTACCGCCTATTTGTTTCTGGGCAATGACCACTTGCTTATCAGCATATTTATCTAAATTATCTAATAAATAACTGTTTGTTGAATCAATTTCTTCAAAATGTTTTATATTGTAGCTACTTGAAGGACCCATAAAAACTTTCCGTTTGACTACTTAAAACTTTTATATTTTAGGTTAGCCTAATTAACCTATACACTAGGTATAATACAAACATAATTATTTGTAAAATATTTTGTCGGATTTTCATCTTACCAAAATATATTTGTTTAATAAATAAAATCTACGTTTCCTGTATCCAAGTGATAATAAGCACCCATAACCTTAACTTTACCTTCTTTTACTAGCTTATCAATAATAGGCTTTGATGTTTTTAATTCCTCCACTACAATTTGCACATTATTTTTTATTGAATTATCAAGCAAATCTCCTTTTTGTTTACGTGCCTTTTTGATAGCAGGTTTTATACTTTTTACAAGATTTGTAATGTGTATACTGTCTTTAGCATCTTGCAATGCAGCAGTTACAGCCCCACAACTTTGATGCCCCATAACAACGACTAATGGAATTCCCAAATGACAGACTGCATACTCAACACTTGCAATTACATGTTCATCAGATACATTGCCTGCATTTCTTATCACAAAAAGGTCACCAAGGCCTTGGTCAAAAATAATATCAGGCGGCACTCTTGAATCTGAGCAAGTTATAATAACAGCAAAAGGATGCTGCCCCTTTAATACTTCAAACCTTCTGTATTTTGATTGATGAGGATGCCTATAATTATTCTTGATAAAACGCCAATTGCCTTCTTTTAATTGCTGCAAACTTTCACTTGCATTCATTTCTATTTTGTTACAGCGGATTTTTGAAACGGATATATTAGTAGTACAAATGAGTGCTATAAATAGAGCAATTAGTGACAACTTCAATGACTGCATTGTTATTAATTCCCCGTATATTGATATCTTTAAGTATAAAATTAGTATATTTTTATATACATATCAAGATAGGAAAGACTATTTTTTAATCTTTTTTATTATCATTTACTGGTAAGGTTTTATATTATTTTTTTAAATATTTTTTTGTTTTATAAATATTAATAAGGTTGCTAAAACAATAAAATTAGGTACCCATGCCGTAACCAGCGGAGGTGCGATACCTTTTTGGGCCAGCATTTCTAAAAATGGCACTGTAATGTAATAAAGAAAAATAACAAGTACTCCAACAATTAAACCTAAAAACTTCTTTTCTCTAGGTTTGCTAAAACCTAAAATAACGCCGCACAATGCAAATAAAATACAGCCTAATGCCTGGGCATATCGTTGATAATATTTATTTTTAATATATCTTGCTTCTTCATTAATTTTTAATTCTTTTAGTAAGTATAAATAATCTTTTAATGAAGAAATGGTCATTTGGCTGGTTTTTTGAGAAGAAAAATTAAGCAAATCATAAGACTTTTTAGCAAGATCGCCTTCAAATATATTTTTTGAATTAAAAGAAACAGCTCTTTGGTAAACACCATCAGGTGCTATTTTATACTCAATGCCATCTTTTAAAATCCATTTTTGCTGGGTATAAATAGCAGTGTTCGCCAAAGTTATATTCTTTACCAAAGGCTTATCTTTGCCATTCTCCTGAGAGTCAGAAAAACTAATTAGCCTTATATTTTCGATGTCTTTACCGTCATACTTGCCTACAATTAATATCTGCTTAGGCTTACCCTGTTTTGTTTTGTCTACATATACAAAATTGTCTTGATTAATTCTTTTTTTAATCTTATTTTTTATGGTGTTACTGTAAGGAATCAAAGTGTCATAAGTGATATAGCAAACAGCTGTGCCCATTACTCCTAAAAGTATTATGGGAAGCATTAATCTTTTAAAGCTTACGCCTATGCTTCTTATAATAGTCAATTCAGAATCAATACTAAGCCTGTTAAACACTATCAAACTACCAAGCATCAATCCTACAGGTATAGCTTTACCTAAGATTTCGGGTATTTCCAAAAAAAACAGCTTTATGGCTACATCGTAAGTTATTTCGCCATATATCGTTTGTTTAATGATTCTAAAAAGGATTTCAGGGGATATCCAAACGATTATAAATATAATTATGCCTAAAATCGTTGCTGTAAGTACCTGTTTAAATATATACTTATCAAGAATCATCATTATAGATTAAAATCCTCTCCAAGATAATATTTTTTAGCAATATCGTCTTGCGCAACTTCTTGACTGGTACCAGACACCTTGATATTTCCATCAAATACAATATATGCCCTATCTGTTATTGATAATGTAGCCTTGGGGTTATGATCCGTCAACAAAATCCCTATGCCCTTTTGAGTTAACCTTCTTACATTTTGTTGAATATCTTGTATTGCAATAGGGTCAATACCTGTAAAAGGTTCGTCAAGCAAGATAAACTTTGGATCAGCTGCTAAAGCTCTTGCTATTTCAACTCTTCTTTTTTCCCCGCCAGAGAGCTGAATACTTGGGCTTCTTCTTAGCTTTGTCAAGCCAAAATCTTCAAGAAGGTAGTCAAGCTTTTCTTTTCTGGCTTTATCATTACTTAGATTTTTATTCATCTCAAGGACAAGCATTATATTTTCTTCTACGGTTAATTTTCTAAAGATAGATGTTTCTTGCGGCAGATAGCCTATACCCTTTTTAGCTCGCTCATGTATAGGCAGATGGGTGATTTTTTTACCATTCAGATAAATATCACCAACATTAGGCTTGACAAGACCGACCAGCATATAAAAAGTTGTGGTCTTTCCTGCTCCGTTTGGTCCTAATAGCCCTACAACTTCTCCCTCTTTTAACTCAAAAGATACAGAGTTTACAACTGTTCTGTCGTTATATATTTTCTTCAAATTTTTAACGATTATTTTCATTTTGGTATATTTTTCCTTTAGTCTTTAGGTTTACCAGAATCTTTACCAAGTGCTTCATTTAAACCTTTGATGCTTTTAATTTTTGTTTTTACGTTACCTTCGGCCTTAAAGCTTTTTGGCTCAATCGTAATTTCTATTTTATCTGCTTCTACCATTCTATCGCTTTCATTAATTCTAGCTCTGCCTATAAAAACGATTTTATTAGGTGTAGATTCGCCTTTCTCTGGTAAAAACATAGCTTTAGGGCCAGTTGCCGTATAGTCTCTATAATTAATTTTTACTTTACCACTTGCCATCAAGGTATTAGAAAGTTTATTGTAATCTTGTGTATTTGCCCACACAGAAACCTTTGTTCCATCTTCCAGTGTTCTTTGTGTATAAACTTCGCCTTGGGCAATCAACGATTCTGATTGGACGTTATAAATAAAGCTTTTGGCATTAATAACATTTTTGTCTTGAAGTAATTTAGCATTACCCTTTAGTTCTACCTGCTTTGGATTACCTTCTTTATCTATAGTCACTTGTGCGTATTCAGATTCTGTTTTTATATCGGAATAGTCAATTTTTACACTCTCTGACGCTATTATCATATTAGTTTTGGTGTCAAAAATTTGTTCTTTTGCGTTTATTGAAACAAGAGGCTTTTTATTTTCAAACACCACAGATTTAGAGTTGCCTATAGCTTTTATACGTTTTTCCAACAGCGACAGCTTAATAACCTCGGCTTGAACCTGACTTGTTAATCTACCTTTGTCTTTAGTTGCTGTAGCATTTGGCATAAACGTTGCCTGCTCCGGCTTGCCGTCTTTGCTTGTTTTAATAAACGCTTTCGGGCTTTTAACTGTTATATTTTCATAGTCAACTTTTACGTTGCCTTCAAATGTCATTAATTTCTTTTTGCTGTCATAATCTTGCTTATCCGCTTCTATTAAAACATTGGAAGCGTTAGCAATGATATTTCCACCCATTATTAGGATTAAAACTAAACATAGTAAATAAACTATCCAATTTTTTTTCTTTTTATTAATCATGCTTGACTTCACTCTCTTTCTTATTTAATAGTTTATCATTAAAAACTTTTGTTTGCGCTTGCCCATAAACCCTAAACTTAGTAAATGCCGCGTCAAATATGGCCTTATCACTCTTTGAGATAAATGTATTATTTTGATTAACAAACACATTTCCTTCGGCTTCTATTTCTTTTTTATCACCTATCCAGGTCATTTTATCGGCTGTAATATAAACATTTTTGTTGGTTGCAGCTTTGACTCCGCCGATTAAAGTTATTTCTCTACTTTTTCTGTTATATATCGCCTTAGGCGCTTTAAAGCTTAGAATAACTTTGTCGTCTTTATAAAAATTACCATTTATTTTTTTTAACTTTGCATTGCTTTTCTTGCTATCAAAATTACCTGCTGTTGCAAAGACTTCCCAGTATTTTTGATAATCTTTAGTTTCTGTAATAAGTAAGTTCTTTATATTTATCTTTTCTGAGTTCTGCTCGCCAAGGTTTATTACGTCATAATCAAACTTTAGCCCAGCTGTCATACGCTTAGATAAAATAAACGCCCATACACTTGAGGTCAAAAGTATTATAATTATTAATAATGACAATATAAATTTTTTACTCATCTTGTTATTCATAATTTTGCTTTGACAAAGCTGCTTCCCCAGTTTCAAAATTAAGGCTTGTTTTTTTGTGATAGCCTTCACAATCATCAGAAATCAATATACCATAATTTTTATTTTAATCAAGAAATTATCTGCTTTTTAGTTTTTTTAGAACTTTTTTAACAAAACTTATATTAACTTTCTAAAAACAGCTTTAAATTACTAGTTTTTATTTTTAGCTTTATATTTTTTTTCAAAACATTTTCTTTACTTCTTCAATGTATAACTCATCGCTCATTAAACTTCCTTTACACATCTCTAAGACTCAAGCAAACTCTCAAATAATAAGGTAATAATTAACATTCTTTTTCTTTAAAGAAAACATTTGAATTTCAGATTTCCCTTTTCAGGGACTAGTTTATTTTATTAGGTTTAACATGATTTAATAAACAGAACTTCTGTTTTTATAAATTCAATAGGCAAATATAAAATTAAATCATTAATAGGTGACTCAATAAAATTAAATTTATTATAAAACAATTTTACATTTTCATCTTTTGCATGCACAAGAATGGCTTTTATTCCGCCAATTTCAGAAGCTTGAAGCGTTCTTAAAACAGCATCTTTTAAAAGCCCCTTACCTAAGCCATTACCATGTTCCGCCTCATGAACAGCAAGCCTTGCAAGTATAATTACTGGTATAGGATAGTTTGGTAAATTCCTATTGATTTTTACAGGCAAATCTGTTTTTGCTACAGATCCAAATGTAAGCGTATAATAGGCAACAACCTTTTCATTTTTTCTAGCGACAAATGTATTTGAAATATTTTTCTTTTGGTTTTGAAAAGCATATTGCTTTAAATAATCATTTAATTTTTGATTTCCACAGTCAAAAGATTTTATTTGATGTTTTTTATTAAGCTTTTCAGGAGGGATATATTTACTCATCAAATACACCCGGTTCTGTTAACAATTTTTTGATATTAGATAAACTACTTGGCTTGGTTTCAATAGCTTTATTGAATGCATTCCACTGATCTTCATTTAGTATAAACTGGGTTTGATCCACATCATCAGTATATTTTTCTATTATAAGCCTACTATTTTCAATCATAATTTTTACTTTTGCATTTTCATAATCAATGCCTAATATTTCTATAAGTGTTTTGTCTAAGGGAAGGCATTTGCTGTTTCCAAATTTTTTTACTGCTCTTGAAATCATAATAGACCTCCAGATATTTTACAATGTTATAACTTTATAATAACATTATTTTGTTTATTTTCAAGTATTAAACTAAATTCTTTGAATTAATATATATTTTTTAATCCGAAAGCTCTCTTTCTTTAATCGCCGTCAAATAGTCTTTAACCTCTTTAAATGAATCCATTCTTACAAGGTCATAACGATACTTTGCAGCATCTCTAATGCCCTTTATGTACCACGCAAAAAACTTCCTACAATATTTTACCCCATGAATTTCACTGCGATACTCAACTTCCTTTTCCCCATGCAAAATAGCAAGTTCTAATCTTTCATGTATTGTAGGAGGAGGAAGGATTTCTCCCGTATTAATAGCATGCTCAACCCTATGTAATAAACCCGGATCGCCTAATAATCCTCGGCCAATAGCAACTCCATCACAGCCTGAAATTTTTAGACATTCAAGTGCAAATTCAGGTGATGTAATATCACCATTGCCAAATACAGGAATATCAACAGCTTGCTTAACTTCGCCGATTGCATGCCAATCAGCCTTACCGGAATACAATTGAGAACGCGTACGCCCATGAACTACTAGAGCATCAGCCCCAGAGTCTTGCACTATCTTTGCAAACTCAACATGATTTTTAGAATTCATATCCCAACCAATACGACATTTAACGGTTACAGGTACATTAACAGCAGCTTTTATTTTTTTAATAAGCTCAGATGCTAGCTTAGGCTCTGTCATTAATTTAGAACCATCAGTATTTTTAACTATTTTAGATACCGGACAACCCATGTTAATATCTATAATATCCGCTTTTTCTTCAAGTTGCCTAGCCGCTTCAGCCATCAAATCAGGCTTATGGCCACATAATTGAAAAGATATAGGATGCTCGCACTCTGCCATATCTGTAATATGATTGGTCTTATTATACTTTAATGCTTCTGAACTTATCATCTCAGTAACTAAAAGGCATTCTTTAGAAAAAAGCCTGATAAGCTGCCTAAATACAGTATCAGTGACCCCTGCCATAGGGGCCACGATTACTTTAGACTTCAATTTTAGATTTCCGATTTTTATATTTTCATTTTGCTTCTCTTGTTTAAGTTCTGTCAATTTTATAGTTCTTTCAACCTTTCTTTTGCATATTTTACGTATTCATCTTCATTATCGCCGCTTTTCTTTAAGAATAGCTCGTAAGCTTTTTTAGCTTCCACCTTGTTTTTTAATGAGTCATAATCTAATGCAATTGCATAATAAGCAATATTAAGATTTTTTACTAAAGCCACAGTCTTTTTGTAATCAGCTATTGCTAGCTTAAACTTTTGCAGCGCATCATAAGTCATACCTCTATAATAAAAGATATAACCGTTTTTAGAGTCATAACTCGCTGCCTTAGTTAAAAGATCAATAGCTTCTTGATAATTTTTAACATTAAACGCAGCCAAGCCTTTTTGCATCAACTCATCAGCCCTTGTTGTATTCAAAAGCGTTACTGCCTGCTTGATACTATCATTTGCAGGATCTAAACCTATAGCCTTTTTATAAAGATAATCAGCTTTATTATATTGTTTTTGAGCATAATGAATAGTACCCATATAATAATAAGGCATTGAGTTATCTTTATCTAGCTCAGATGCTTTTTGATATGACACTATTGCATTACTATAATCTTTTATCGCCTGATAAGCGGCACCAAGACTCATATATACATCAGGATTAGATTTTGATACATTTAAAATAACTTTGTAATCCTGTATCGCACCTTTATAGTCGCCTAAATTATGCTTTTTAATGGCTTGCTCATATCTTCTGACTGTTGCATCTTCGTCTACATCCTTAAGCATTTTTTTAATCTGCTCATTGCCAGGATTAGCTGCCAATCCTTGATTTAATATAGATATAGACTCAGGATACCTGGACGCATCTTTATAAATAGAAGAAATATTTAAATAAGCGTCTATCAACTTAGGGTTAATAGATAAAGCTTTTTGATAGTAAAATAAAGCTTTATCATTCATTTTTCTTGAGTGCAATTCAAACGCATAATTATACTGATCTTTTGCATTGTTAGGATTTTTTGCGGCAAACTCGTGTAGCACACCGATTGTATCCTTAGGATTTAATTCTTTAACAGTTTCATACAAAGCTGTCTTTGCCATGTTACTTTTTGGATCAATGCCTAAAACAATCCTAAACTGCTGTATCGCAGCTTTTTTATTACCTAGCTTTCTATAAGCAGTGCCTTTATAGTAATGAACAAGAGGATCCTTTGGCGTAACTTTTAAAATGCTGTCATAAGCCTGTAATGCCATCCTGTGGTTGCCTTGCTCTTGATACAGCGTCGCAAGGTTTAATCTTATTTTTGTATTAGAAGGATCTAATTTACCTGCAATTTTATATTCTTTCTTTGCTCTAGCAAAATCACCTTTTTTCTGGAGAATCACACCCAAATTCATATGAGCAAGAGCATTTTTAGGATTTTGGCTAATTCGGCTTCTCCAAATACCTTCTAAAGAAGAAATCACCTCACCTTTGGTAGAGTCATCAGCAAGAGCTTTGTTATACTCTTTTATTGCCTTATCAATTTTACCCGTTTTATAAAGGACTCTAGCTAATTTTAAATGCAACTGCCCCGATGCAGCAGGATTTTTTGCAGCATTTGAGTAGTACTCAATTGATTTATTATTATTCTGTAGCACCCTCATAATATCGCCAAGCGCTTCTAACGCAGAAATTCTTAATTCGTCACTTGCCAAGGCAGCATGGTACTCAACCACAGCCTCCTGAAAATTACCCTGACCTCTTAATTTTTTCGCAATCTTAAATCTACTAGAAGGAGTAAGCTCTATTTCTTGTCTTTTCAAAGAATTTTTTAAATTTTTCTCTGCAATACTTAAGTTATCTCTAACTTGCTGCTTATTTTGTATCCCTTCATCATATTTTAAATAATAAATAGCCTTTCTATAATCATTAGCTGCTTTTACATAGTCAGACTTTTTATTGTGATAATATGTCCCTCTTGTTATAAGCGAAGCACCAAGATTCACCCTTGCTGAAATGTTTGTTTTATTGCTACGCAGCAAGTTTTCAAATATCTCTATTGCTTTTGAATACTCAGATTTTTCATAATATTTTAATGCTTGGTTAAACTCTCTTGAGTTTTTTGCAAGTACAAAATATTTTTGATCTTGATTATTATTAAAATACTTCTTGTTAACTAAATTCTGAAAATTATCATCAGCAAATGCTGAGCCAGCTCCGCAATATACACTCAAGCCTGCTATTAGTGCTAATTTGGAAAAACTGTTTAATCGCATATTTTATCCCCAATTATTTATAATAACCCTAGAATACTTTTCAGGCAAATCAGTTCTGTTAAAACTAATAAAGTAAACTAATCTCTGAAAAGAGTACTCTGAAATTTAATCAATGAGTAGTATAAATATACCTCTCTAAAATAAATGATACTATATACAAACTCGAAAAGACACCAACTTAAATAACAAACTCGGGCTATTTTTTGAAAGACATTGCAATATACACTCAATTGAAGTATAAATTTATGTTAGTGAGATATTAAAGTTTTTTAAGGATGGGGTATGAACAAAAAAAAAATCGATGAGCTACTGGAGTTATATAATTTACCGGTAGAAGAGTTAATAAAAATAGCATCAAAAGTAACAAAAGATAACTTTGCAGGAGAAGTAGAGCTCTGCAGCATAATAAGCGCAAAAACCGGTCTATGCCCGGAAAATTGCAAATATTGCTCTCAAAGTATCCATAGCACAACAAATATAGAAACCCATCCGCTGCTAAGCTTAGAAGAAGTTCTAAAAGCTGCAAAAGAAGCAAAAGGTAACGGTGCAAAATGCTTTGGCCCTGTAACCTCCGGCACTTTTCCAACTAATCAAGAATTTGAAAAAATACTAAAAATGACAGAAGCTATAGCCAATATTGAGGGCTTAATGGCATGTGGCTCTTATGGTATTATTCTTGATGAAGAAAAAATAAAAAAATTAAAAAATGCAGGAATGCAAAGATATAATCATAATCTAAACTCAGCAAAATCTTATTATAAAAACATTTGCACCTCTCATGCCTATGATGACAGGGTAAAAACTAATCTTCTAATGAAAAAAAATGGTATAGATCTATGCTGCGGTGGAATAATAGGCATGGGCGAAACCAGAAGACAACGCGTTGAAATGGCATTAGAAATTGCAGAATTAAATCCGGTCTCAGTACCGATGAATTTTCTAACACCTATTGAAGGCACTCCTTTTGAAGATTATTTAGATAAAATAGATGAAGAAGAAATTTTAAAAACAATCGCAATATTTAGAATAGCACTGCCCAAACAAATAATAAGATATGCCGGCGGTAGAGCAGCAAGATTTTCTAAAGAAAATCAAAGGCTGGGAATGATAGCAGGAGTTAATGCTTTAATGGTTTGTAATTACCTTACAACCACAGGAATTGACTTAGATGAAGATTATCAAATGGTTAAGAGTTTAGAAATGAGCATTGCAAAATGATTAATTATTTAAAAGGAACTATAGTTCATAAGCAAGAAAATAGTACTTACGGCTGTAACTTTACGGTGGAAGTAAATAATATAGGCTATTTTTTGCTAACCAACAAAAGAATCTTAGGAGAATTGCCCGGCGAAAATACCGAAACAACTGTTTATACATCTTTAATTCACAAAGAAGATGCAATGATTTTATGCGGATTTAAAGCAAGAGAAGATCGAGATTTGTTTAATATCCTGCAAGGAGTTTCTGGCATAGGCACAAGAGTTGCACTGCTGCTACTTGAACAATTTAATGCCTGCGAATTAGTATCTGTAGTAGTAAAAGAAGATGATAAAGCTCTTGCCAAAACCAAAGGTGTTGGGCCAAAGCTTGCTAAAAAAATTATACTTGAGCTAAAAGACAAACTTGTTAACTGGCGCGACACTACCGACTTATCAACATCCACAGCTCATAAAATATCTTTTGATGATGAAAAAATAAAAAAAAGTTACACCGAAGCTGAGACCGTATTGCTATCTTTAGGCTATTGCAAAGAAGAAGTTGATGGAGGATTAAAAAAAGCATTAAGTAAAGCAACAAACTCGCAAGACTCCGAAGAGCTTTTAAGAATAGCACTTCAATGGATTTCTGCTGAAGAAAATTAAAAATAAAAGGCTAAAATATTATTTTTTTAGGCAAAAACTAAGACTAAAATGTTTTTATAATAATATATAAACTATACCAATTTAAATACTAACCCAAAGTATTATTAGTTTATATTTCATTTTAATTACCCAATAAAGTTGAAATTGTTCCATATTTTAGCAGACAAGTAGCATATAAGTCCATAAGCATAAGCAAATGTACCAGTTTTTTATTAAACAAATTTATTATTATTAAAATTTAAAGCTTCTTTTTAAACTTATACAAAATAAATGTATAAGCTTAAAGAAACAAACTTTATCATTCAAAATTAGAACTAGTCCATATATCTTAGTATCTTAGACTTCAGGTTTTGGTAGTTGTATAAGCACACAAATTTTAATATTGAGAAGGAGAGTCATATGTGTAAAAATGTTTCACAAAATCAAATGCAAATGCAGCTCTTAATGTTACAAGCGAGCAGCAGTAGTAAAACCACCAACAAAGGCAAGCCCCAAGCTAAAGGTAACGATAAAGGTAACAACTCCCTATTTTTCCAAGAAATGATGAAAGCTGTTGCATTCCGTAAAGGCAAAGAAAGTGCCGGCGGTGGAAAGAAACAACAATGCCAAAAGGGTCAAGGTGGCCAAGGTTGTCAACAAAAGCAAAACCCATTCATGCAAGGGTTAATGACAGGATTGCAATTGGCTGGAGGTAATAAAAAAGGACCACAAGCATTAAACCTGGGTAAGTCAGGTGGCTTACAAGCAATGCCCATCAATGTAGCACAATTAAGCCCAATGGGAACAGGAAATTCCCAAAACCAATGTTCGTGTTCTAAGCAAAATAACGGATCACCGGCAATGTTAATAGGCTTAAACATGAACTTAGATAGTCTTGGCACCGGCGGTGCTGGTGCTTCCGCTCCTAACAATAACAAGATGATTGGATTTATGTTTTAGCAAGTAACGTAGCTGTACAGTAGGTGGCTCAAATTCCATCTACTGTTTTTTTATGTCTTCTTTTAACCCAAAAGCTTCTTATTATAAAGTATTAACAAAAACCTAAATAATTAATATATTAGCGAATGAATCAAGGTATGTTCACTATTTTATAATTTAAAAAAATGAAATAGTAAACAGGAGAATGACGATGAACAAAGATTTATTCATAAAGAACGTGATGGAACAACTGAATATTGAAGATAAAGCTCTGGCAGAAAGGGGCACACATATAGTTTTAAACATACTAAGTTATAGATTAACTGAAGAAGAATCTGAAAATGTTAAAGATCAATTACCGGAAGATTTAAAACGTCTGTGGTGTAGAGATGTCTGGATATCAAGCTTATTTAGATTATCAGGCAAACGTCTAAAGTATCGTCATTTAGTCGAATTGATGAGTATTGTTGATAATGAAATTAAAAGAGAAAACCTTCCTTTGCATACTGAATCACTACTAAAAGCAGTATTCCATACACTAAAAGAGCAAATAACACCTGGAGAGACTCAAGATATAATTGCTCAACTTCCTCATGAAATAAAAGACTTCTACAAGGCAGCATAAATTATGTTTTTTGCTGCCAGTTGATTTTCAATAAATAAGCGGAGAATATAAAGAAAAGTCACCACTATGCTTAATAACTTCATAGTGGTGACTTTTTATTTTTTATGATTATTATTTCTTCTTATATCAAAGATAAAGCCAAAGCCGGATTTTGCACAGCCTGCATTTTTAACGAAAGCTCAGCATTTTGCAAAATTGTAGTTGTAGCAGTTTGTGCAACTACAGCAATCGACTCTTCAGGAGATGAAAACATGCTTGTATCAGGTGGCTGAACGCTTTGCATTGCTAGCTCTAAGCTATCACTTGTTTCTTGCTGAGCAATGCTTACTTCATCCATCTTATCAGACATTTTATCAAGCGCAGCATCTACAGATTTTGTAAACTCTTGAACACTCATACTTTCCATGTCAAAATCTTCTGCTTTACCTACCCCTAGAGCTTCTGTGTCAACAGGAGCAAATATCTTTCTTGGATCAGCAGTGGATTGATCATTATTGTGAATATTTTGCGCACTACCATTAAATAACTTTTGATTATTAAAAGTTGAATTATCTGATATTGTATTAATATCATTAAATAACTTTTTAACCTGATTATTTAACTGGCTAACATCACTTCCTTCACTCTTATCAAAGTTATTTACCGCTTCTTTAATTTCTGTAAGCTTGCTGGATATGTTTTTAAAACGCTCTTCTACACTTCCTAACATATTAAAGTTTTTTTGCATATTAGAAAACTTGTTATGTTCTTCTCTAGAGCTAAATTGTTGAACGCCTTGAGCACTATCTTGTATACTGCCTAGAATATTCAATGCAGTATTTGTATTTATATTGGTTGTTGATGAATTCCCTGTATTTTTGATCTGTGAATTTAAATTAGTATTATTAATAGAATCAGGGGTGATATTGAATGAATTATCCATAACAATATACCTGTTTAAGTAATAATAAAAAATATAAGTTTATAATTGCATATATATAGTCTATCATATATATGCTGTATATTTAATAGAAAATTTTAAAATGTTAACTTAAAGTTACAAATATATAAACAAAACTTTTTTAGTTCATATCTCAAAACTTGACAATTTTGACTGAAATGCTTTTTTCATTAATTTATATTTAGCCTTCTTAATTTTCTTTAATCTTGATAATATAATAGTAATAAGCATATAACATACTTTAAATTTAGGATTTATTAAGGATATGAAAAAGAAAACTTCTATTTTTATTATTTATTATTTATTATTTCTTTTTTTAAAAGTAAACGCCACAGAAAACAACTTAAAAAACATCATTATTTTTATTGGCGATGGAATGCACAAAGAACACCAAATTGCAGCTAGCCGATTTTTTACAGGAAAAGACGATAAGCTTGTCTGGTATAATTTCCCGTACAAAAGCTCGTTATCCACCTGGGACATAAATACATACAATAGACATGCCTATATCAAAGGACAACAACTCTACTCAAAAGATAATATTGATTACTCAATAGGTTATTCACCTTTATACGGTGGTAAAACCTCAAACAGTGTTGATAATTTAAAAAGAAGAAATTATTTTTTAACAAAACTTCCTCTGGTATACAAAGAAGACTTTTATAAAGTGCCTGCAACTGATTCTGCTTCATCAGCAACAGCTATGTTTACCGGAGAAAAAGTAGAAACCAAAGCCGTAGCCCAACAAACATATAATGGCCAAAACAAACCAATAAAAACCATTGCAGAAATTTTTAGAGAAAAAAACAAAGCTAGCATAGGGCTAGTAACAACTGTCCCGTTTAATCACGCAACACCAGCAGCTTTAATCACTCATAGCAAGACAAGAAATAACTACTACACAGCTGTTGATACAAAAGAAGGTATCACAAACCAAATGATAAACTTCAAGCCGGAAGTATTAATAGGTGGCGGACATCCTACGTACAACAAAGGCTGGGGCGTGAAAAAATACTTATCTGGCGACTTGTATAATTTAATAAAAAGCAATAAAGATTACATTTTTGTAGAAAGACAAAAATATATAAACGGCTCAGAAAGCATTAAAAAAGCAGCATCTCAAGCAAAAATAAGCAATAAAAAACTATTTGGTTTATTTGGCACTAAAAAAGGATATTTAAATTCGTTTAAGCCTGTTTATAAAGATAATATGCCCATAATAAAAAGGGGAACCAAAGAAAACCCCGAACTAAAAGACTGCGTACTAGCTGCATTAAATGTATTAAGCCAAAACAATAAAGGCTTTCTACTGCTAGCAGAGCAAGGCGATATAGACTGGGCAAATCATGAAAACAATTATAAACATATGATTGGCGCAGTGTGGGATTTAAACAAAGCAGTGCAAACGGCAGTCAATTTTGTAGATAAGCCCGATGACAATATTGACTGGTCAAACACAATTTTAATTGTAACCTCAGACCATGCTAACAGCTACATGAGGATAAAAAGTAAAGAAAAACTTACAAAAGGCGTTTTGCCCAAACAGTTTAAACTATTTAGTTATCATTATCCTTTAAAGGAAGTCAAGTATTACACCCATGAGCATACTAATGAGCTTGTTGATATTTATATAAAAGGGCAAGGTATAGAGTCTTTCAGAAAAAATGAAGGAAAATATTATCCGGACACACGCATTTTAGACAATACACAAATCTTCGACAGTCTAATGATAGAACTGGGCAATGAATAAAAAGCAAAGCTCTTAGTAGCTTTGCTTTTTGTTTATTTTATTTGTATTTATAGATTTTTATATATCTGTAAGAGCTTCTTCATCAGAATCTGAAGCAACAGGAGCATTAGCCAATTCAGACTTAAGCATCTTATTCCAATAAATCATCAAGTCCTGCTTAACTTCCGGCATCAAAATATACATACCAAGAATATTAGGCACAGCCATAGCAAGCATCATAGCATCAGTAAAATTAATAATACTCGCAAGATTCATAGAAGAACCGATTACAATAAATATACAAAACGCTACCTGATAAGCGATAATTCTCTTTTTGCCTTCTCCCACAAGATAAGTCCATGATTTTAATCCATAATAGGACCAAGAAATAAGAGTGGATATAGCAAATAATATAATTGCAACACCTAAAATATAAGGAAAGAAAGGAATTACAGAAGAAAACGCAGATGAAGTAAGCTCAACTCCGCTTAGTGTGTCATGATTAGTATACATGCCGGTTATAGTAATAACCAAGGCTGTCATTGAACAAAGAACTATAGTATCAATAAAAGGCTCAAGAAGTGAAACAAAACCTTGGGACACAGGCTCGTTAGTCTGAACAGCAGAATAAGCAATAGGCGCAGAACCTATACCAGCCTCGTTAGACTGCACAGAACGTCTTAGTCCTATAATAATAGTTCCAATAATACCACCGCTCACAGCATTTGGATTAAATGCCTCTTGAAATATCATTCCAACAGTTGCAGGTATCTTATCATAGTTAAACAAAATTACAGCAGCTGCCGCTATCATATATAAAATACACATGAACGGCACAAGCTTTTCTGTAACCTTAGCAATACTTTTAATGCCACCAATAATAATTGAAGCAATTAAAATAGCAATAATAGCGCCAAACACCCAACTATGAGCATAGAAAAAACTGCTTTCACCGCCGGTTATTATTATCAATTGAGTAGTTGCCTGATTAATTTGCAACATATTACCGCCGCCCAAAGCACCACCAATACACATTAAAGCAAAAAATACAGCTAAAAACTGTCCAAAGCCTTTCATACCTCTTTTAGCTAAACCTTTGCTTAAATAATGCATAGGTCCACCGGATACTGAGCCATCAGGGTTAATTGTTCTATATTTAACACCCAAAGTACATTCTACAAACTTTGGTGCCATACCCAAAAGACCACCTATTATCATCCAAAAAGTAGCTCCTGGACCACCTAAAGTAATAGCAATTGCAACACCGGCAATATTACCTAAACCTACGGTACCAGATAAAGCTGTTGCTAATGCTTGAAAGGAAGAAACCTCCCCACAGCTGCCGCATTGTTCTTTATAATCACCTCTTACAACTTTTAATGCGTGCTTAAAGCCCCATATGCCGATAAATTTAGTATAAATTGTGAATATAATTGCACCGATTAGCATCCATAGGATAATTATTGGTATCTCCGTTCCACTGATAGAAACCGGTGAAAACACAAAGCCAGATACCGCATCTGATAACGGTGCAACTACTGCATCAATTTTTTCATCAATACTTTGCGCCTGCACCGGCAAAGCAGACAGTATAAAACTCATTAATAACAAAAAAGAATATCTCATAATTCTGTCTCTACATCTTCCTTATATTTAGTTTTACTTATACAAAAATTTATTATAATACAACAGATTGTTAAATAGTATCTTTTTGTTTATTTTACTTAACTAAAAAAATAAAAGTACCGGCTACAAACGCAACCGATACTTTTTATGACAGTAATTATAAAGACTTATTTAATTATCTGCATGTTGGACATGTTTGAGGGTTGATAGTAGGACAAGTTGGGCATTTTTTAACAGTCGGACAAACCTTACACTGCGGGCAACCTACACATGAAGGACCAGTTGGACAAACTTTACCTTGTGGACATACACATGTTGGACCACAAGGACATGCTGCGCCTGTTGGACACTCTAGGCAAGTTGGATTTGTAGGGCAAGTTTGGCATGTTGGACAACTGCTTGCCGGATATGTGTTACAACAGCGTAAAAAGTTTTCTAAATTATCTTTTACCAAATTATAGTCTCTGGTTTCAATTCTTTTATAATTTAAGGTTGCAGGATTAACCGCTATCAAGTTAGGAAAATACTGAACATTAAATTGTCTTAACAACTTCGCGCTATTATAAATTTCACCGTCAACTTTTATAAATTGATACTTTTTCTTGTACTCTTTTTTTATTCTTTTATAAGTTGGGTCAAAGTTCTTACACGCTGCGCAGTTTTTTGTACAAAAATACAAAAATACAGGTTTATTTTTCTTTATAGCTTTTTTCCAGTGTCTATTACCTTTTGAACCCACAAAGCCATCATAAGCCATTACATCTGCGGTAAAAGTAAACAAAAAGGCAAATAACATTGTTAGTACTAACATTAACCTTTTCATAATTAATCTCCCAAGCTTAAATTTAACTAATTAAAATTATTATTAGATAATATACATAATTTTTAATTAGCAAAAACGGTGAACTTTAAAAAAATAAATTAACGGATAATATCTTATCCGCTAATCTTAAAATTATTCAATTTATAATAGTAAAAACTATCTATTACTTACCATATACTCTTCTAGTTTTAATTTAATATTGTCGTAATTTTGAGTAGAAAGTCTTTCATAATTCATAGTTATTGGGTTAACAACCATCAAATTAGGATAATATTTAACATTAAAGTCTTTTAATAAATGTCTGTGATTATACAAATTTCCATCAACTTTTATAAACTCAAATTTATTTCCGTACTCTCTTTTAAGTTTTCTGTACGAAGGTTTAAATTTTTTACATCCACTGCAATTTTCTGTATAAAAATACAAGACAACCGGCTTTCTGGCACCTTTTGCTCTTGTCCAGGAACTATTATATTTTGTTTTGGCAAAACCATCATAAGCAAACGTATCTGCCGCAAACACAAATAAAAACGCGAGCATAATTGTAAACAACAACGTTAACCTTTTCATAAGTAACAATCTCCCAATTTTGATTAACCTATTTATTTTGAGTATAGCTTATTTTATATTACTTTTGACAGAGTAGAAGAGTATGATCTAAAAAGTATTTTAGAATTACTACAAATTATCTAATACTATCAAATTTTTTTAAATTAGAAAATTGTACAATAAATAAAATTCACTAAATATCAGCGAGCAAATATTCACCCGCTGATATAAAAACTAAAAAATAAATTCTTTTTAAACTAAAAATAAAAAAATTTTAAAGATCGGCAAAAGCCTCATCAATACTAACTATTTTGCCTTCTCTTTCTTCTTGCAAACTTTGCAGAATCATATCAAAATGATCAGAATTAAACATTATAGACAAAGTTTCCAGTCTGGAATGATCAAGCCCACCTGTTAGTCCTTTAAATACTAGATTACAGATGTTCAGGCTTTTTCCAAAATACTCCTGAATTGTTGTTGTACCTTGTTTCATAATGAATCCTTTAAACATATATGTTCTATTATTACAAAAACAAAGCTAGCAGCAAAATTGCCGGTGGCAAAAAAATAAATTTTATGAAAACATATGATCTGGTATAGGCCTAGTGGAGGGATCATCTTGGCGCGCTTGAGCATTTTCAATATTATTCAGTTTATTATATATAACGGCCTGACCATCTTGAATGCCTGCTAAAGCCTTTGTAATATCTTCTTGACCTTTTCTAAGGTCTTCTTGACTCTCTGTTAGCAAAAGTTGAGCCTGTCCTATTACAAGCAAAGTGTTAATCATATAATCATTTTGAAGCTGGCTTGCTTGGTTGCCACCAGCACAAAATGCCACGTTTTGCTGTTTATTTCTGTTTATTACGTTATTTCTTTGATTATTAACAGCCGGTCTCTTCACTCCCAGCTGAGTTTGTAATCTTAACATTTTTCACCTTTTTAATTTTATTAACTCTACCTAGCCAAGCATATGATTTTATTATAGATTAAAGCTTTCCTCAAAATTATTTTCCGGATGATAAAAACTCATATTTCTTTCAATATTGTTTAACCTCGTAAAGACCTCGCACAAATCCCCCTCATGACGAGAAGCCTTATTTTCAAGGTTAACTATCCTCTCCTCTGTAATAGGCTGTGGCTGAGACCCTTCTTCATATACTCTCGCCCCAAATGATTGTTTATTATTTTTTTGATTATTTACAACCGGCCTCTTCATTCCAAAATGATTTTGCAATCTTAACATTTTTTACCTCTTTCTCTTGTCTTGTCTCAATTGTTTACGATTATTCAACATTTTATTGAGCCTGATTTCTATCAGGCCGGCTACCCCTTGTAATGTTTTGATTGATACCAAGCGAGTTTAAGCTATCTGGCAAAGCCACCCTGGCCCATAATTAAAGCCTGCTGTCCTCTAATTAAGCTCATCAATTTATCATTAAATACCGCTTGGTTGTTTATTATAGTCATTGTATCAGTAGCGATACGCTGCAAATAAGAAATTGTTTCATTATGATCATCTGAAGGCCTACCTTCAGATGCACTCTCATCAATATCGCCCTCTGATGGAGGCTGAACCTCATAAGATTCACTTATTCCAAGACCAAATGCCAAGTTCTGCCTATTTTTATTTATTTCATTATTTCTTTGATTAGCAACAAAATTCCTACTACGGGGGCTAACTTGATTTTGTAATTTTAACATTTTTCCACCTCTTTTATCTTGCCGATTCGTTGATATGTTTAAAATGTTTATATTAAGGCAAACCAAAAATTTATTCTACTTAATATTAAATTTTGTATATTAAACCTGTTTATTATCTATTAGAAAATTATTGTTTTTTTTACACAAAAAAATGTAAACATTTGTAAACTACTGGCAAAAAAATTATCAACAAAAGCCATATTTCAATTTTATTCAATTCAATAAAATTGAAAGCACACGTCCAAAAGGATAAGAGGGAGAGTAGAATATGTTAACAGTCAAGCAATTTGGTCAAATTTCAACTACAAAAAAGAGAGAAACAAAATTTTTAGAAAAAAATAACACCGGAAAAAAATCTAATGAAAATCTAAGCCCATTAAATAAAGCACATTTTTCAGGATTATTTGTCAATAATAAAATAAGCTTTGGAAGAAAGCCTAACGCTGGAGATGAGGCAGACTTTTGCCTACAAACATTAGAAGACGCAAGAAAGATTTTAAATATCAAAGTTAATGCAGAAATAGTACCCGGCACTTGCTTCCCAATTGGGAAAATAACACTGGGTAATGGACAAAAAGCTCCTGTTTCAGCGGTTGGCTCACCATACTCAGCTGCTGCCAAAGAGTTTATAATTTTTTCAAAAAATCAAGGAATAAACGCAATACAACTAGGACCAACCGGAGAAATAACAAGAGGTAATACTTCTCCGTACTCCAGCACAGTTTTTGGACTAAATACTTTGTACATTGACCCGCTGCAATTGTTAGAGGCTAAATGGGGAGGCATTCTTAAAAAAAGTACAGTACAAGAACTTGCAAAAGAGAATATAGGTAACAACCCCGATTATGTAGATTATAACAAAGCATTTAACCAAAATAACAGACTAAAAAAAGAAATATATAACAACTTTAAAACCCAAAATGGCGACCCTACACAATTAAAGCAAATAAGCACTGATTTTAAACAATTTCAAACAGACAATAGTGCTTGGTTAGACAAATATGCCCACTACGAAGCCCTAACCGATATCAACGGTAATGACTACTTTGGCAATTGGAAAAATGATGTAGATAGAAATTTATATGTATATTTAAACGGTAAGGACGCCGGCAAAAAGCAAGCAGCCCAAAACAGAATAAATGACTTAAACACAAATCATAAAGATCAAATAGAAGAGTATAAGTTTGCTCAATTTGTAGCATTTGAACAAGCCAAAGACATGAATAAATTCATGAAAACAAATAATATGAGCTTTATAGGTGACGCAGAGGTAGGCAGCTCAAACAAAGACATGTGGACTTTTCAAACCGTATTCGATCCCCGGTTTAAAATTGGCTGCGAAGATGGTAATCAACGCTGGGGATTTCCTCTGGTCAATCCTGACAAAATATTCCAAACAGATAGCAATGGCAACATAAAATATAATGCCGACAATAAGCCACTTCTTGGAGAAGGCGGCAAATATATTCAGGCAAAATACTCAAATATATTCAAAAATTGCAAAGGTGGCGTCCGTATAGACAACGTAACAGGCACAATAGACCCAGAAGTTTATACAGACGATGGAGGCTTTAGCAATTTATCATACACTGGTCGTGATCCACACCAGTATTATTCTCAAGTAATGGAAAAAATTATACTCCCGGCAGCTAAAGAAAATGGTGTAGATCCTAAAACCATATTTGGTGAAGATATTGCAAAGAAAACAGACTTATTCAATCGCATTTTTTATGGCAAATTAGGAATGAGTGGAGTAAATGTTCTGCAATATCAAAGAGGACAAGATATAAAGGATCCTAATAGCTGGGCAATGATTGGCTCTCATGATAATAAGACACTTAAATCTTACGTAAGTGAAGATGCAAGAAGTAGGCCTTATCAAATAGACTACCTGGCGGGTTACCTTGTGCCAAATAATGAAGCCGCCAGAGAAAATTTTAAACAAACGTTAAGGAAGGATGATATGGAGCTAGCTAAGGCCACTCTTGTAGAACTAGACACATGCCCAACAGTGAACAAGGAAACATTTTGGCCTGACAATATAATATACACAGATGCAAGGTACAACACACCGGGTTCTATGGAAAATTGCTGGAAGCTTAAAATTAATGAAAATTATGAAAATCAATTTTACAATGGTGTAGCTAATAAGTCGAATCCATATAATCCGCATGAAACTTTTAGACGCGCTATAAATGCAAGAGACGCTATGGCAGAAGCAGAAGGAAGATCGCATGATGATCACAGCGAACTATCTGATAAACTTGAAAAGGCTGCAAATATATTAAGAGAACCAATGAGACATGACCAAGCCTTCACTCATAATTCGGTCTATAAAGATCATGCAGCAGCAAGTGCGCCAGATACGCCGGCAGAGCTTATAAAGGCTTATCATGTAGAAAATCCTCAAAACGCACTAAAACAAATGTATCCAAACCTTTCAAAAGAAGCTCCGGCTGTCATGAAATTATTAAAAAATATGAGTCATGTACTATGTTGTAGCCCTGTCAGACATAATAAAAAAACAAAAGCAGAAAGTAAGCAAAGTAAAAATTAATTTGCCTTCCCGTAGTCTAACTTTCGGAGGTATGCCGCCCCATCATCATATCATATAGCTCTTTAGGGTTAAAAGAATCTAAAGAATCTTGTGAAAAATCAGGAGGCATCAAGCCCTTTAACTCTTGCGTATTTGCAGGAAGTAAAGCCGTTGAATCAGTAAAATTTTCAGTTAAGCCATTTTGCATTTCAGAATCAGGACTGGCAACTGGGGGTATATTATGTGCCTGGCCCTTTCCGGCAAATAGATCTACTAGTTTCTGATAGTTAGCATTTAAAATCCTCTGATTACGCAACAATAGATCAGTTACACGCTTCTGATTTCGCCATAGTATTTGTTGATTTTCTTCCAGCTTTCCAAGCTGAACCTGCAACCCAGCTTGAGATTTTTCTACATTTTCTACTTTTATTCTTATTTTTAGCTGTTCCTTGCCTAATAGGGTTACTAAATCAGCATTTGCAGGCTGATTATTCT
This sequence comes from Candidatus Gastranaerophilales bacterium, assembly GCA_028277625.1. Classification (GTDB taxonomy): domain Bacteria; phylum Cyanobacteriota; class Vampirovibrionia; order Gastranaerophilales; family JANQFW01; genus JANQFW01. The sequence goes on from JANQFW010000124.1 coordinate 28,653, forward strand.
CCCCGGTAAACGCTAAACCTTTCTGGCTCTTTTGATTTTCAACATTATACTTTTGATTTTTTAAAGTCGCTCTGGTTAGAGCACTTTGTGTATGCAGTTTTAACATTTTTCCTCTTTTTTATTATCTTACTATTTACTTATTAAGGAACTCATTCAGGCCGTTCTCAGCAAACTCTTTGCATAGGCCAAAAGAATCTTCCCACTCATTAGGCACTGGCAACTCTTCCATTGTTTGATCTTCAATAGTTGCAAATGGTTGGCCTTGAACCAATCCTTGAGTATTCTCTGTTTCTTGCTCAGTCCCCAATGCTGGCAGAGTGAGTTGAGGCTCTTGCAGTGTTCCAGCATTTCCTGATCTAAATAAAGTATCAGCATTACTTCGCTCTATCAAGATTTTCTGATTAAAATTTAATGTATTTAGCAGCGGAACCAGTTGTTCTAGTACAATACCTTTTAATTTATTTTGATTAAAAATCAGTGCATAAATGTTGTGATCATACGTCTTGTGCTTATTGTTTATATATGCTTGATTATTATCTAAAAACTGTTGGTTACGATTTAAAGCCTTTTGAGACTTTTTCAAATTATCAATTAAAGTACGATAATTCTCCTCTAAGCCCGCCACTCGATCTTCTAAACTTTTTCCAAACGTCAGCTTCTGCTTATTTTTATTCATCACATTATTTGTTTGGCTATTCACAGCCGTTCTTTTAATAGCTCTTTGATTGTGCAATTTCAACATTGTTCCACCATCCCTGTCTTACTACTTAGTTCAATTAGTGTCATATCCCAATAGATCTATAAATGTATCACACTTTTTAGCCGTTGGCTTAGCCCCCGAACCAGACTCTGGCGTTCCGACCTTTTGCATATCAGTATTGTCTTTATCAACAAGCGAACTAAGTAAGCCAATAAACCCTTTTAGCTTTTTGTCCTGGCTAGTACTTGGGGTAGGTGCAACTTTTGCTTTTTTGTTAGAGCCATTAAGCTTATCCGCTAATTCTGGTATATTGGGCACTACATGCTCCATTATAAATTTACTTACCCCTTCAAGCTTTCGATGAAGCCCAGCTTGGTATGTCTCGCATTCAGCAAAGCATTTGTTCACTGAATTGTTAAACTCAGTCCGCTTTTTATTAGCATCTGCTAATTCGTCTCTAAGCTTTGCTAATTCTGTTTTTAAGTCCTTAATCTCGTCATTATTATCTTTCATCTCAGCTTTTATATTTGCAATATCCCTTTTCATTCTTGCTTTTCTTGGATTAGTCGACTTTTTTTCCACACCACTTGTTGTTTTACCTTTAGCAGCAAAAGCAAGCTCCTTGTTACTTTTATCCTTCATACTTTTAATAATACTTCTTTGTGTATGTAATTTCAGCATTGTTCCAGTATCCTTTTAGTTATTTAACTTCTTTCCCACATGAAATATTCGTTCTAATCCACGCAAACTGGTTCTTTCGAAGTAGGCTCTAATAATTTCTTCTTTTCTTTCTTTAGGATATCGCTTTTCAGAATCAAGGATTCTGCGGGCTTTACAATCTTTGCAGAGGTATTGTTGTTGACCGGAACCGTTATGACCATTTTTAACTATATTTTCACTTCCACATTTTGTGCAAAATCCAATATTTTTAATCATAATATCA
>JANQFW010000027.1 GCA_028277625.1 Candidatus Gastranaerophilales bacterium
CCACGCTTCTTTTGTCATTGCGCTTTTTTTAAACTTTGAAATCTTTGTTTTCCACTCTTTTACTTTTTGGGGATTGTTCATGAATAATTAACTCCTTTACTTTTGCAGTTAATTATTTCACTTTTTTTTATTTTTTAACAGGTGGGCACTATTTGACGCTTACAACAAAAAACTCGCAAAAAAATCTCCTAAGATCATATCTAGACTTCTACATACAGCAATAGCAATCCCAGCTATTATTGGCGGTGCAATCATAGGGGCAGCTACTGCCGCTACTATTAAATTTGCAAAAAATAAAAAAACAAAAAATTTAAGTAATAAAAGACCCAAAAAATAAATAAGAGGTGGCAATGCCACCCCCATATAACAAACTCTAAAGACTATATCCTAGATTTCTAAGTATCTTCGTTGTCCTCAGGTAATATTTTACCAATAGCCCTTTCAAGAGAAGCAACCGCAACATTATAATCATGCAATGCTCTGTAATATTGAAGCTTTACATTCCTATAAGTTAACTCAGCATCTTTTAACTCAATAGGATCACCCTCGCCAACATTATATCGGCCACTAGCAAGATCATAGCTTTCTTTAGCTTGACTCAAAGCTACTTTAGCAACCGGTATTCTACGCTGAGACTCAATAAAATTAACATGCGCCTCTTTTATTTCATAATAAATACTCTGCCTAATAGCCTCAGCGTCCATTAAGTCCTTTTTATACCCAGCCTTAGCCTCATCAACCTGTTTCTTTATAGAATAAGCGTTAAATACAGGTATCTGAAAACTAAACCCAAGATTCCATCCGGGATCAATCTCAGAGTTAAGCCCCTGCACCGAATATCCCGCAGAGCCTTTTAAATCAGGAAAATAAATTTTATTTGCCAAGCTAATATACTTCTTATCAGCATTAGTTTTTATAACCGCAGACTTATAATCAGGGCGCTTTTCATAAGCAATATTTAAGGCCTCATCAAATTTATAATCCTGCTCCTTATATTCAAGCTGATCCTTCAAAGTGTACTCAGGTGGCGCAGATATCCCCATTGCCCTATTAAGGTTAGCAATAGCCACATCAATATCATTATCCGCTTGAATCATTTGTAACCTGGCATTACTAAGGTTCACTTCCGCAGTAAGAACATCTATCTTAGGTCTAGTCCCTACTTTATAAAAAGCTTTAGCCCTATCCAAATGTTGCTTATAAACTTTAACAGACTCTATAATTACTTTCTTATTATGATAAGTCAATAATAATTGATAATAAGCCCTCTTAACATTAAATACAATATTATTCTTAGTAGCCTTCAGCTGGTGCTTAGACATTTTATGATAGTCTTTGCTAATATCAATAGCTGTACCCGTCTTACCAAAGTCGCTAATCAGCTGATTAACCGATACTCCCGCAAGTTCATAAGAGTTAAACGAATTATCTCTAATAAAATTATTGTTTGGCATAGCAATAGAGTTATTCAACCGAGAAAATCCAGTTGATAAAGACAACTTAGGAAAATGCTTACTCTTTTCTATCCCGATTTTAATGTCATATATATGAGTATTGCTTATAGCCGCTTTGATAGCAGGATTATTAGTCAACGCAATATCAATACACCTAGACATAGTCAAGTTTGCATTCTTTTCAATGCCGCTCTTTATAACATTAACATTTTTTTCCTCTGCAAAAGCAGCCCCCATGGCTATATTAAATAAAAGAGCCAGTATAACCAGTTTCTTAGTTAACTTTCTCATATATAACCCCACTTTCTTCTATACTTAAATCATTATCGTTATTTTTGTTAAAGTATTCCTTTAAAAATTGAATTAAAGCATATATCGCTGGCACCAAAAATGTACCAATAACAGCAGCAGCAATCATCCCGCCAAAAACTGCAATACCAATAGATCGTCTACTCTCAGCACCAGCCCCCATAGCAGTAACCAAAGGTATAATGCTAAAGATAAATGATAATACAGTCATCATAACCGCCCTAAATCTTAACTTTGCAGCAGTTATTGCAGCTTCCCTAATAGGCATACCCGCTTCTCTTTGTTTTTTAGCGAATTCAACAATAAGTATCGCGTGCTTGGTAGCCATACCAATAAGCATAACCAAACCAATTTGAGAATACATATTCAAGCTTCCACCAGTAAAGAACATAGCCATCAAACCACCTAGAATTGCAACAGGCGCAACCAGTATTACCGCAAAAGGTATTGTCCAGCTCTCATATAAAGCGACAAGGAATAAATACACAAATACTATTGCTAATCCTAAAATAAGAAAAGTCTGACCAGATGACTCTTTCTCCTGCTTAGAGGTTCCAGACCAAGTATAAGCATATCCCTCAGGTAAGATTTTTTCAGCTAGTTCTTCCATAGCTGTTAACGCTTCACCAGAGCTAACCCCAAAAGCAGCAGCTCCTTTAATACTAACTGATCTAAATAGATTATATCGATCTAATTTTCTAGGCCCTACTTTAGAATCAATATTCACCAAAACATTGAGCGGCAGCATTTTGCCATCTCTGTTTCTCACATATAAGTTGTTTATATCATCAAGTGAATTTCTAAACTGTTTATCAGCTTGCATCTTCACCTGAAATACCCGCCCAAGTTTGTTAAAATCATTAATATACAATGATCCTAACTGCACACCAAGCGTATTATATATATCAGAGATTGGTACACCTTGCGCCAAGGCCTTTTCTCTGTTCACATCAACAAAAACCTGCGGCAAATTTGCCTGATAAGTAGTAAAAACTCTTTGTAATCTAGGATCTGTATTAGCTGCAAATATAAGCTTCCAAGCTGTTTCAGCCAGTTCTTGAGGTGTATGATCAGCTATATCTTGCAGCATAAAATCAAATCCACCAAACATACTTAAGCCTGTAATAGAAGGCGGCACAAATGCAAAAAGGTTACCCTCTTCCAACATGCCGTACCTGCCATAAATTTGGCCAAGTATTGCTTTTAATGATTTATCAGGTGTTGTTCTTTTGTCCCAAGGGTCTAGTATAGCAATAATAATAGCTGAATTTGACCCGTCCCAGCCGCAGTGGCCGATTACTCTATTGATACCTGGTATTTGTTGTATACCTGCTTCTACTTTTTTAGACACTTCGCTAGTTCTTTGCAAAGATGCACCATCAGGTAATTGTAAACTAGCCAAGATTACCCCTTGATCTTCTTGCGGTAAAAAGCCAGTAGGTACAAACTTGAATAACGCAACACTGCTACCGATTAATACAACAAGTGTTAAAATAATTACAGTCGGCCTTTTAATAAGATCTTTAGCTATATCAATATAAAGCTTAGTAAAATGGTCAAATAATATATTAAACCAACCAAATAGCTTTTTGCTAGAGCTAGTTTTGCTTGTTTTTATTATGGTTGCACATAGTGCAGGTGCAAGCGTAAGTGCGATTAAAGAAGATATAGTAACAGCTATAGATATAGAAGAAGCAAAGTGCTTATATAATTTACCAGAAATCCCCGGTAGAAAAGCAACCGGAACAAATACAGCTAATAGTACTGCTGTGGTTGCAATAATTGCACCACTAACTTCTTCCATTGTTTTTAGTGCGGCTTCTTTAGGGCTTACGCCTTTTTCTAAATGTCGCTGAACGTTTTCAATAACTACGATTGCATCATCTACAACAATACCTACAGCAAGAACTAACCCGAACATCGTAAGGGTATTAATTGTAAATCCTAGCGCCTGCAATGCGGCAAATGTGCCTATTACAGATACTGGTATTGCTACAACTGGTATTAAAGTAGCTCTGCTGTTTTGCAAAAATATAAAAGTAACACCAGCTACCAGCAGTAATGCTATTATTAGTGTTATTACCAGTTCTTTAAGTGATTCTTTTATGAATTTGGTGTCATTCCATACCGTATTAACTTCTATATCTTCTGGGAATGTAGCTGATAAGGTTTTAACTTCTTTTATTACTTTGTCTGCCACGTCTATTGCGTTAGCATCACTTAGTTGAGTAATAGATAAAGCAATTATATCTTTTGAATCTACTCTGCCGAATGAACTATAAGAAGTTGCACCAAGTTCTACTTTTGCTATATCTTTTAATCTAACAATTGAACCGTCTTTATTTGCTCTTATAATTATATTTTCAAACTCTTGAGGGTTTTTAAATCTACCCTTTGTAACTACAGGAAAATTAAACTGCTGATCCTTACTCATTGGCTCCTGGCCAATGCTGCCAACAGCAACCTGAACGTTTTGAGCCCTTATTGCATTTTTTACATCACTAACTGTAAGCCCAAGACCTGCCATTTTTTCAGGGTTTGTCCAGATTCTCATACTATAATCTTTTACCCCGAACAGCGTAACTTCAGCAACACCCGGCAGTCTTGCAATTTTATCTTTCAACTGAATTGAAGCAAAGTTATGCAAAAACAAATCATCGTATTGATTATTTTTTGAACTCACACTAAGAACCAGTATTCCAGGCCCACCAACAGTTTGCTTTACTACCAATCCTTGTCTTCGTACTTCTTCTGGCAATCTTGGGGTAGCAAGAGAAAGTCTGTTTTGAACATTAACAACTGCCATATCAGGGTCAGTGCCAACATCAAAAAATACATTCAAGCTATACATTCCATTAGCGCTTGATGATTCCATATATAACATATCTTCTACACCATTAACTTCAGATTCAATCGGTGCAGCAATGGTTTCTTCAACAACTTCAGCGTTAGCTCCAGGGTATGCTGCTCTAACAACAACCTGTGGTGGTGTAATTAAAGGATATTTCTCCAATGGTAAAAGTGTCATTGAAATTAAGCCGACCAGAACAATCAGCATTGATATAACGACTGCAAATCGTGGCCTAAGTATAAAGAACTTACTGAACATTAGTTGCCTCCTTTTTTATTCTGAGGTATTTGAGAGGCTAACATTACAGGCATTTGCGGTCTAATCTTCAGAAGGCTTGATGCAATTATTTTATCTCCAGCTTTTAGGCCTTCTTTTACAATCCAATACTTGTCCTGTTCGCCTTCTACTTTTATTCTTGTCATTTCAACAATGTTCTTTTCACCCAGGGTATAAACATATTTACCTACACCATCTTCTAGAACCAAAGCTTGCTTAACAACCACCTTAGGTGTTGGCATATTGTTATATAGCAACACATTTACGTATTGCCCTGGAATTAATAAATTATCTGTATTTTTAAATTCTGCTCTAAGTTTTATAGTACCTGTTGTTTCGTCTACTTGGTTATCAGAAAAGTTTAAAATACCTTTGCGTTCATACTTTGTACCTTCTGAAAACTTTAAGCCGACTTTTAAATAGCTATTTTTTTTACTTTTTTGATTAGCTAACTTGTACTTTGTAAAATCTTTTGCTGGTACGTTAAAGCTTACATTAACTGGGTTAAACTTTACAATAGATGTAATAGTACCTGACTGAGGTCCTACAAAGTTACCCAATGTAATATTAACGCTGCCTATTTTTCCGTTAATTGGGGAGTAAATTTTGGTATAACCCAAATTTATCTCTGCTTCTTTTAGGCGTGCAATTTTAGATTTTATAATAGCTTGAGACTTTTGAACAGCTGCAAGGCTATTATCATATTTTGATTTACTTATGTAATCATTTTTGATTAGCTCTTCAGCTCTAATAAGGTTCTTTTTTAATTCTTCTAAAGTTGCTTTTTCTTTTAATATATCAGCTTTTGATCTTTCTACGGCTGCTATATATTCTTTTTGTTCAATTCTATAGAGTAGGTCGCCTTTTTTGACCATTTGACCTTCTTTAAAATATCTTTTATTTAGATATCCTTTAACTCTGGCTCTTATATTAACTTTATCCTGGGTTTTTACTCTACCTACATACTCTTTAACCTCTATAATTCCTTTTTCTTTTATTGTTTCTAATTTAACAACAGTAGGTGGCATTTTAGACATCTGTTGCATTCGCTGCATTTTCGCTGCTTTCATTGACATGGCCTGGTTAATGCCAAAGCCTAATGCTCCCAAAATAATTAAAATAACTATAATTTTTTTCATGTTTCTATCCTCTTTTATAATATCTTCTTACTCATTATTGAACTAAGTGGATTTTATATCATTTATACCCGCTTTCAAAAAGTTTACTGACCTTTTTACAAGTTGATCTATTTGTTCTTTACTAGGTTCTTCTGTCCCAAATAGCTTAGGCTTTACACCTATACCCTTGCAAATAAACATAGTTTGTGCAATTACTTCAATACAACAAAAGTTAACGTCAAAATCGTCAGCATCTTGGCCTAATAAGCCTTTCATTATATTTTTAATTATTTGATAATGAGGCTCTAGCACATTTTTCATAATATAATCTTTAACTTCTAGTGTATAAGCTATATTTTCTTCTTTTGATAAGATTTTGTAGAACCAACTGTCTTTTTCATTGCTAAAAATTGAAGATAATCTTGATCTAACCAGCTCAGTTAGCTGATCTTCGGGTTTATATTGTTTAATATTTTTAAGAAATTTATATACATTGGTAAATTCATAAGCCTTTACACAAGCTTCTTTAAACAAATTTTCCTTATTTCCAAAGTAATAATTAACAGAAACCTGATATGTATCGGCTTCTTTGCATATATCCCTAATTGTCGTAGATTTATAGCCTTTTTCTGCAAATAACTTGCAAGCAGCTTCTAGTATCTCTTCTTTAGCGGTTTTTTCCAAAATTTCGCTCATGTTAAGCCCCAATTTAAAATGATCATATAATACAGTTGTATTATGCAAGTGTATTAATGTCAAGCCCAAAATTTTATTTTTAAGACTATTCATTTATTGTAATTATAAAGATATGACAACTTACTGTTTAAAATTCAAACAGTAAGTCTATACAAATAATTATAGTTATTTTTAATAATGTAAAACCACAGCTAAAAAATAAAAGATCCACAGCTTTAATTTAGGAATGTCCCTTGTGTTTTCATTTTGCCAAAAGATATTATGATTTTCAAAAAATCATATTTTTATTATAATGCCACATCTTTTAAAATACAATCATTTTAAGCTTCTCATTTACAATATTTAACTTTTCCAAAGTGTATTTTTTAAAAAGAGAAGCAATAAATCTTGAGAAAAGCTAAAAGGCAGTACTATTTCTGCCTTTTAGTATAATATTGTAGTATTTCACTTTGTTTATTTATCTATAAATGCTTAATCGTCATACTCGTCGTCGTCATCACCAGATTTGTATTTAATAGATATATCGATATTATAATTATTAGAAGTTGTTTTATCCTCGGATGAATCATCAGTGGCCACATTAACATTGGCTTGTGTAACTGTTTGAGTTAGGCTATCACTTATTGCACACGCATTATTTACTATATTGCCTTTTAGCGTATTACATAACGCAATATTATTGTAGCTACCTTCAAAAACTTCAGAAAAAGTACCATCTAGATATACATTAACTTTATTTGCAAGCTCTATTTTCTCACTATTACTAATAGATGTATCATCATTAACTGCCTGTAAAGTTTTTTTTAAGGCTACCAGTTTATCATATTTAGAAAGTGTAATATTAGTATTTGATGTCTTGACTTCGATAGCATTGTCTGCGGTTTCCGTCTCAACTACTTCAGTGTTAGGTGTAGGATTTTCAACTAATTGAGTATAATACTCTTTTGTGCAGCCCCAACCAGAAGTTTGACAAGTGTTCTCAAATCCATCGCCTTCGGACCCTAGTGGAACTATTTCGTACTTTTTAACTAAAAATCCAAATATATTTTCACCAATTACTGTAGTTTCACTGTTAGAATCTTTAGTTTTAATCCATAATAGATTGTTATCAGAATTATCTGAACCAAGGTATAACTTTTGACCATTTTCTAGTTCAAAATATCCTTCATCAAAGTAATTATCAGATTCAAGCTGCCCATTTGGTCTATATACTTTTGGTAGTCTATATCCATCATTTTCGTCTTCGTCTAATTCTATACTACCATCAAAGTAATCATTTTCATCTAAGCCCTCCTGTATAGAATCATATAGATCACTTAGGTCTATACGACCATCTCGGTCTAATATAGATTCTGTTAAAGTTGTGGCAATATTGTGTACTTGCTTTAAGTCATCTTTGGTTACAGTAATAGAATTTTCTGTTTCACTTGCAGAAGAATTATTTTCACTTTCTACAGGATCAGTTGTTTCATTTGTACTAGAGGTATTATCTTCAGCTTCAGAATTACCTAACTCTGAAAAGCCTAAATATTTTTCCATTAATTTTTGAAAGTATTCGTAGTCTCTGCTATCTACGTGATAATCAATATTATTGCCCATTTTAAATAAATCTTTTGAATAAGCTTCTAACAAAGTTTTTTCTGAGCCTACAGGGAGCTGTTCAAGAACTTTAGCTAATTCTATAGATAAATTTTTTGCTATATCGCCTTTTTTATTTAAATCAATAGCAATATCCAAATCGTTAATTATTTTAAGCAGAGGATCATTTTGTCCACTAACAATCATTTGATCTTTTGCTATATAACTGTCAATATTATCATTAAACAATTTAAGGGCGTTATCTAACGCAGAAGTGTTAATATTGTTAGCTTTAATCACTTCTTGAATTTGAGAGCTATATTCTTTAGCTATATAAGCAAGATTTTTCATGTTGCCTGCAGATCCGTTTGTTTCAACTAACTTACCGCCTCCGGCAGTAGTTCTTATATAAGTTTCGATAGGAGTTTTTAAAGACTGATTGTTTAATGTCAAATCTATATTAGTTAATAAGTTGGAATTAGCAGCGGGGATAATAGCTCTATTAGGATTACCTTTGAATAGTGCTAACTTGTCTTTATTCTGAAAAAAATCAGCAATATTGTCACCAAAGAGAGAAATAGAAAAGAATCCTACTAAAAATACACCAGCTGAAATAAGGCCAACTTCTGCCGGACTAGATCCTTTTTTTGAACTAAAGTTATTTATTTGCATTTGGTGCCCCTTATTATTTAATGTCTCTATAGTTTATATTCCCAAATATATAACTTTTTAAACATTTTTTATTTATAAATTAATAAAAAGTTACATTATAAAATTATAGTCTATCCATTAATAATAAGAAGTAAAAAGCAGAATTCATTTCTGCTTTTTACTTCTTAGAACGATTTTTATATTGAGCCTGGCTGGCTTCAGTATTTGCAAATGATACTTAGTCTACACTTTTCCATTTGATCTCTTCTTTATAATAATAGCTCTGACTAGGATCATTAGACTTTTCATCATCATCATCTAAAGATTTTTCACTATCGTAAGCGTCATCATCACTATCTCGATATTTATTCACACTATTATCTGAATTATGGAATTTCTCAGTGTCACTAGCATCATCTTTATTTTTAGTATTAATAGTTCTTTTAGCATTTGCTGCTTTTGAATCAAGGACACATTTATTGTTTTTAATATCTCCATTGAGCGAACTACATAAGGCATTATTATTGTAGCTGCCATTAAATACTTCATAGTAATTACCTTCTAAATACACACTAACTTTTTTAGCAATATCATCTTTTTCTTCCTTACTAATATTTGGGTCATTATAAAGATCTTCTAACTTTGTTTTTAAGCTTTTTAACATTCTCAAATTCGCACTAGTAGATGTTGTTGTATTTTGTTGGGTCGCACTTGAGTTATTTATAAATTCATAAGTGCATCCCCATCCGGTAGTATCACAAGTTCCTTGATCAGGCGAACCTGGAGAACCCATTGGATATATTCCATCTGGAAAAACTTTAAATCCAAATACATCTACTCCAATTGTCAAGTTTGTTGGATCTACAGGATTATTTGTCAACCATAAGGTAATGGTATTATTCTTTGAGTCTGATGAGCCCATGTACAACTCTTGCCCGTTGGCAAACTTCATCCAACCATTCATTAACTCAGTAGCTGGATTTATATTACTAGATGTCTTATCAACTACATTTGGAATATCATATTCAACCGTATTCTCTGAGTAGCTAACAAGATCAAACTCTGCTTCATCTAAATAATCTCTAAGCATTCTATCAAAAAATTCGAAATCATCCGTTGTATTTATTTTACCTCTATCCTTTATGATAGTTGCAGCAAGACGCTCTAGCCTATCTCCGCCTTGAGCTAACAGGTTATAATCAATGATATCATTGTTTACTTGTTGTACTTCATCTGTAATTACTTCCTCAAGTAATTCTTGTTCTCTGCTATCAATAGAGTAAGTAAGTTTTTCTCCCATGTGTAGCAAGTCTTTTGTATAAGTTTCTAATAAGATTTTCTCAGAGCTAGCTGGCAGTTGATCAAGCACTTTATTTAGCTCATCAGATAAAAGTGTTGCAACACTTCCGTCTTTACTTAAATCTACGGCAAAATCTAACTCGTTAATTATTTTAAGTAGAGGATCATCCGTATCAGCAACAAGAGCCTGATCTTTTTCTATGTACTCATCAATATTACTGTTAAATAACTTTAGCGCATTACTTAAGCCAGAAGTGTTAACATTAGTAGTTTTGGCCACATCCATAATCTGTGCAGTATATTCTTTAGCAATATAGGCAAGATCGTTTATATTACCAGCTGCGCCATTTGTTTCAACTAGTCTACCGCCACCAGCAGTTTTTCTTATATAAGTTTCTATAGGTGTTTTTAAAGCTTTATTGTTTAAATTCAAATCAGTGTTTGTTAACAAACTAGAATTAGCTGTTGGAATTGCAACTCTACTAGAGTTAGATTCCAACATATCTAAACTGTCTTTACTTTGGAAGATATTAGCAACACTGCCCCCAAAGAGCGTGAAAGAAAAATATCCCACCAAGAAAACACCTACTGTTATTATGCCAATTTCTATTAGATTAGTACCTTTTTTGTATTTATATTTTCTCTTTATTTGCATAATATTATCCTTTGTCACTCTATTATTATGTCTTATAGTTTATATTCCACAATATTTTATTTTTTAAACATTATTTTTTTATAAATTAACAATTAGTTACTAAAAAAATAAATTTTTTGATTATATAAATAAAATACTGACCTTCAATAAGAGGTCAGTATTTTATTTATATAATTACATATGAAGATTTTTTCTATATACGCCTTATACCTTTTAATATTAACCTCGAATACTAATTACCCATTACCAGCCACCGCCAAAGAGTTGCATAAAGAATTGCATAAAGAATTGCATAAACGGATTCATTTGAGTTTCATCAGAGTGCTCATTGTGAGAACAGTCAGTTTCCACTTCGTATTCAGACTCTTTATATACGTAAGCTTTATCCTCTTTGTGTTTCTCTATGTCGTTTTCAGAGATAAGGCCATCAGTTTCACCATCCTTAGAACTTACTGAATCTAACTCATCAAATAACGTTGGACAATCTTTTAATACTTTTGCTGCTTGAACTAATTCATCAGAGAATTTACCATCTTTATTTTTAATTACTGCATCTAAGTCTCCTTTGCCGAGCAACCCATCTGTGTCTTTTTTTCCATTTTTAGCGCTCTGCACATCATCAAAATTCGCTTTAATTATCTTTACTGCATCTGCTGGAGTCATTGTTTTCGTTTGTGTTTCTCCTTGTTCGCATTTAGTATCTGCTGACTGCATCATCATCATCATCGCCATCATCATAAATGGATCTTGAGCACCTTGCTGTGGTTGTCCAAAAAGTAGATTTGGACAACCATAACCTGGAGTTGACTGAGCATAACTATTACTGCTCGCACCCCATTGAGACATGAAAGGATTAAATCCCATAGTACTTGGACAACTATTACACATAGAATACCTCCTACACCTTATACCTTATTTTTATTACCTTTTAAATTATTTATACTACTTATCAATTAAATTTTAGATCACTCTTTTAAGAAATTAGTTTACTTTATTACTTTTAAATTGATTAAGTAAAATGAAAAGCACTTTAGAATTTTTATTCATTTAAATATTTTATTTAAGTCTTTTATTAACCTTTATACCATCACCTATTATTATAAAAACAAAATAATTTATAAAATTGCCTAAAATAATTTAAATTTTAATAGATATTTTAAAATTTATCGACTACTTTAACTTTAGTTAAGAAATATCTAATAATGACGGGTTATTATCAATAAACTTCTCTATATCTTTTTCTGTAAATTTATTATCATTAGAATTGTCCTTATCATCTGCCTTTTGCATGAGATTAAATATATCCATTTTAGAAATTAAAAACTGCGCAGCTTCTTTTAACTCTGCATTATAAGCATCACTACCCACTATTTCTTCTAAGTCACACAAGCCGGCTTTTCCGTCTTTTTTACCACCTCTTGTTGTTTCTACAGTCAAAAAATTATTTTTAATAATTTCTAATGCTTTACGAACAGTCATTTTCTCCTTAGGTTCTTCTGCCTCAGCACTTGGCTCTACAGCCTTACTCACAGTGTAACTTTCAGACTTTTTTGATTTTTTAGCCTGTTTGAAGCCCATCACCATCATCATCATCATGAAAGGGTTAAACCCGCCTAATTGATGATAATTTGGATAAGGTGGCTGAGTGCCAGGCGCCCCAGAACAAATTGAACTGCAAGAAGAATGTCCATTTACAGTTGCCTGAGTGTTAACCGAACCCCATAGGGGACCTGAATTTTGACCCCATAAAGAATTTGCCATTAAATCTGGATTCATGCTACAAGAATTACACATACAATACCCCCTACATATTTCTTGCTTTATATTTTAACTATACATTCTTAACTATAGATAACAGCTGCGTAAGCTTTCATAATCAATAAAGTTAATTTTTAAATCTTTTATTCTTTCCTTAATACAATTCTTAATATTACCTTATAAAAATTAAAACCATTTGCTTTATTAATTAAATATATCAGCTGTGAAGCTTATTTACCTACAAACTTTACCTTACACAATTACCTATCATTATAAAAACAAAATAATTTGTAAAATTGCCTAAAATGCATTAAATTTTAAATTAAGAGTAATCATAAAGACGAGAAAACACATTGTTTCCTTATTTGAATAGACTGAACTCTGATTTTAAAAATATAGTCTAAAATTCAATTAGCGATTAGCATGCTAAAATTTTGCTACATTATGAATATATACATATAAAGTAAAAAAATATCTAGCTAAAATATTAGTAAATGTAACTTTGTAATATTTGTTAATACTTTTATTATTAATTAGCAATTTTTCTTTTTTGTTTGTCTTTATATAAATAAGCAAGGAAATAAATCAAAATCATCAATGGTGGTAACATAAACACTTAGGTGGCATAAACTTAGGAGGTTGATAAAAACAATTTTTCACTTATTTTAACGATTTCAAAAAACAAGATGGTTAGTTTTATAAGATTTAAGTTATAAATTATTGGTATTAAACAAAGTATATTAATAAAAATATTGAATAATAGGATTACCTATCAATAGATTAAAATATTCATTAGATTGAATAAATTAGCAATAGAGGTAAACTACGGCAAATCAGTTTTAAATTTTAAATATATATACTGCTCATCAATTAAATTTCAGACTACTCTTTTCAAAGTTTAGTCTATTGAATAATCTGAAGAGTATTTTGTGGAATAACTTCTTTAATAAGCTACTGCTATTAAAAATAAGCTACAGTCTAAAATTGAGTTTAAATATTAAGCGGAACAGGTTTTATATATTAAAAATTATTATATTATAAACAAACTTAAGGTTTGATTTTATAAAGATATATAGTCTCTAAAAACAACAATGTTAAGTTAACTCTCTCTCTAAGTAATTATCTGGTAATAATCTCTGGTATGAATATACCAGATTTTTTTTTGCTTATAGCAATTATTAAAAATATATTGTTTTTATAGAAATAGAGAGTCAAGATTGAATATATTCAAAATGCAATAGGAGAGAGAAAGTGAGCATTAATAATGTGTTTAATTTTCCTACCATAAATCCCAATGGTATACACACTGGTGAACTACAAGTAGGGAAAGAAGGTATTTATCAGAATGGAGAAAATATTTTTACTACAGCAACTCAAAACTTGCCAGATAATATACAGGCAAATAGTAATTATCAGTTAAATTTAAATGCAAACAATGACAATGTTATATTACAAAATACTGCTACACAACCTTATGCAGCTGGTCCGAATGATATAAATATAAGTAATAGTATTCAAGACAATATGAACTTTTTTGGAGAGAATGTAAATGAATCCAATGAATTAAAACATAAAGACTATACAGAGCCTGGACAAATGGTAGGTGGATTTAAAATACCAAATATTAATGTTGATACAAATGTACAAATAAATTCAGCTATCGGTAACTTAACCCAAGGCATTATGGAAAAACTAGCGGGACTTTTTGGTTCCTAATCTAAAAAAGTAAGTCAAATTAAACAAAGCCATTCATTATTTTAAATGAGTGTCTTTGTTTTAGGTTTTATTAGTTCCAAACTTAAATTATTTTAAAATTTTTAATAAATTACTAATTTATTTGTTATTTTTTTAGTAAAATAATAAAAAGTATATATGGGTGGTTTAAGTTTAAAATGAATCTTTCAACATTAGCTTTTAAGGGGAACAATAAGCAAAAAAATATAAATCCAACAAAGCCGGCGGCTTTATTAGGCGTAGGAATAGGAGTAACTAGAGGCTGCTATGAATTATCTTGTTTAGACCCAGATGAGCTATCTAGCAAAGCAGAGGGATTGTTAGGAAAAGGTAATAATTATAAAAAAGCTTATTATGAAACCGCTAAAGACTCTGATTGTATTAGAAGATATTTTTCTTTAAATAGAGTTTATGATGATAATCAATTAAGAAAAGAAATAGACTTTTGCAGCTTTGTAAAACGAAATCCTAAAGTAGCTAAAACAAGTATTCTTGCGGCAAATATTTTTAT
This sequence comes from Candidatus Gastranaerophilales bacterium, assembly GCA_028277625.1. Classification (GTDB taxonomy): domain Bacteria; phylum Cyanobacteriota; class Vampirovibrionia; order Gastranaerophilales; family JANQFW01; genus JANQFW01. The sequence continues at coordinate 14,891 of JANQFW010000027.1, forward strand.
CATAGGCTCAATATTTACTGCTGTTGGCTGCACGTTAAATTATGTGAAAAATAAATTCTCAAGTAGAGATTAAAAAAACAAATTATTTTTTAATAAAAACTTTAAAGTATTTTTAAGATTAAAGAACAAAAACTTTTTTGAATTCAGTAAAAAATTGATTTCTGAATTTGCTTGATTTTGTTAATACTTTTTTAATTGTAAAAAAAAATTAAGTTTTAGTTATATTTTTTTAAAAATAGCAATTTTTTTTTGTGTTCTTGTTTTAATATAATCGAAAAGGGAAAATAAATTTATGATAAATAGATAAATTTTGTTCGGAGGTTATACAAAGAAATGGTTACTATTGAAAAATCACCTTTATTAGAGAGAGCATCAAGTGATGATGTATCCGAAGGGATTGAAGTGCTAGACTTGCAAGATAAAAAAATTGTCACAAAAAAGGATTTAAAACGAATTGACATTAGCGAGCTGCCAAGCAAGCTACCAGACTTTAAAAACTCAAATAAAACAAAAGACAATATTCTTGCAAGTTGGTTAATAGAATGGATTGAAGATTCATTAAAAAAAGGAAAAATTCAAATAAATGAACTATTACCAAAGAAAAATGTACTTGCTGTTCATTTGGGTATCAGTATTGGAACTGTGCAAACAGCGATTCGTTTTATTGAAGATAAAGGCTATGTTGAATCAAAACAAAGAATTGGCACTTTTATACGTGACTATACACAGCCGATTGCTCAACTAAGAAAGCAAACTTCCAAAAGAGAGCAAGCTATTCTTGCACTTAAAAAAATTATTATAACAAATGGCTACAAAATTGATGAACCTCTTCACTCTTCAAGAGAACTAGCTAAAATAATAGGCAGTGCTCCTAATACAACTTGTTTGGCCTTAGAATATTTAGCAAGTATTGGTATCCTTGAGTCTAAAGGCTGTAGAGGCAACAAAGCAAATTGGATACTAAAACAGATTCCTACATTCAATGAAGAGGAACTTTTAATTGATGTAGTACTAGACTCTGATACATTGGTTGATCAAGTAGAAAGAGATTTAAAAGAATTAATTAATAAAAGATATAACATAAATGATAAGCTTCCTTCTCATTTTGAACTAGCTGAAATACTTAAAGTAAGTATAAAAACTGTTCATGATGCAATGAAAAGGTTAGTAGCTCAGAACATTTTAAGATCAAAACGGGGACGCTACGGTACTTATATCTTAAGAATGCCTTCCGGCTTGCAAACTGCATCCAGTAAAGAAAATGCTATATTTGCGCCAGCAGAGGATGCGAGCTTATATAACTATGAAAAAGTAGAGTGCCACTTAAAAGTCTTAATCAAAAAAAATTACAAAGTTGGTGATAAATTACCGGCAATGGGCAAGCTAGCCAGTGAGCTAAATGTAAGTAGCAATACAATAAGAAAAGCTCTTCAAAGGTTGGCTAATGATAATATTGTTAAATTTGCCAGAGGAAGATATGGTGGTACATTTGTTACACAAGTACCTTCGGAATCTTTTGAAAATTTAACACAATTTACCTGGCTGGCAGTAAATCAAGAACATCTATCAGCATACAGTAATGAAATACAAAGCTCGGATGTTCCAAAATAAACTTAGGCTATTATATGCATCACTAATAAGCTGTTAATCAATCGCAGGTAGCTTAGAGAACTTCCGAATAAAATATAAATTTAAATAGAAAAAAGAAATCGTAAGCTACGAATAAACGATTTCTTTTTTTATTAAGACTATGCCCTTTTTTCCAATATCTTTACCATACATATTTTGTTTAAATGGGTAAATGGTTAATAAAAAATAAAGTGGCTTAAAATGGTTAAATCTTACTTGTATCGAAAAAAACGCTACCCAAGTTTGTATAAAAAGCTTTTGTTAGAAGCTGAAATAATAAAGAAAAAAGAGTCTTTACTCAAAAGGATAAATACAAAATTTTCTGAAAATCATAATTTAAAAGAAGTTATAAAAGTACTGTCTGAGGAGATGTCCAAGGAGTTTAACTTTGAAAATGTTGTTTTTCTAGAACTTGAAAGTAAGGTGAAAATTAAGAGTGAGTATGAAAATTGCTCATCAACTAATGGGGATAAAATTATAAATCTAAGTGCGGATGATTTTAAACTTTTAAACGAGTCTATTTTTAAAGAGAAGTCCAGTTTGATAGTTGATAGTATAGAAAATAGTAACTTTTCAAAGCAGTTTACAAATAATTGTAAAAAGCATGGCATAAACTTTATAATATTTTTCCCCGTAAGAAGCAAAAATGAAATATGGGGACTCCTCGTATTTGCAGACAAAAACTCCAGGTGTCTTTCTATGCCTTTAACTGATTTATTAAAGACTTTATCTGATGAAATATTTTTAATGATTAAAAATGTAAAACTCCTTTCCACCTGTGAATCTTTATTTGAAAGAGAAAGCATCCTTAAAAATATTACTAATAAAACTCTTAGCTGTAAAAATCTTACTTATGCGCTAAACAGCATATCTGAAGAAATAGCAAATATTTTTAACATTGATACAGTTGCTATTAGGCTCTTTGATAAAATGTTGATGACTTTTTCCGATACACTGGGAGAATACAGACGAAATAAGGATATACCATCAGTAAAAGGGAAGTTTTTAAACAAAAAAGAGCTTAATGAGTTTATATGGGATAAACTTTTTATAAATTATGAATCTATAATTATAGATGATATAAACAAAGCAGACCTGCCAGACAACATAAAGAATAGTCTGCAGGATTTGGATGTAAGGTCTGCTGTTTTTTTTCCTATTTTGTATCAGGAAGAGCCAATGGCAACGATTTTCCTTGCAAACACAAGAGGTACCTACCCTATTCGAAAAGACTTATATGAATTTTTAATACCTATTTCCAACCAGCTAGCTGTTTGTATAAATCTTTTTGAGGCTAATGAAAAGCTAACAGAGTCACTTGCCGTTGAAAAAGCTGCAAAGGAGTTTGTATTTAAGCTAAAAGAAAATGATCACCATGACAAAATATTTAGCTCATTTTTGGAGCCATCCCTAAAGCTGTTTAATGTAGAAAGAACTATGCACTTGCATCTTGATGGAGATAAAAATATTATTGTAAACCTTGAAGCTTTAAAAAATCATACTTTTTCAAAGCTTTTAGGCCGTCAGATTCTTAATTCAACTAATACGATAGAATTAGTTTATAGCAGTAAAAAAAAGATATGGGTAGTTAATAATATCGAAACTGATATAAATAATGAAAAATTTAAAGAATTTTTAGCCAAAAATAATATTCAAGCTTTTCTTGCCCATTATAATACTTGTATATGCCCAGATTGTTTTCCTGATGATCCTGAGAAAAAGAACAAGTTTGCGATTAATATGATATGCTCTTCGAGTCCTAGGATTTGGCATTCTTCTGATATTGAAAGCTTTAGGCTTCTAGCTGAAACAATCACGCTGATTTATAGCCAAATGGCTCAAAAAAAGGAGATTGAATGTACCAAAAAAACTTTTCTAGCAACACTGACCCATGACTTAAGAAGCCCAATAATAGGGGAACAAAAAGCTCTTGAATATATAATTTCAAAAAAACCCGAGACGTCCTTGAGTAATTTTGTTGAATTTTTACAAGATATTTACTACACAAACGAAGATTTGCTTAATATAGTTAATAACATACTTATGGTCTATCATTACGAATCTGGTCAAATTTATTTAAATATCGAAATATGCGATATTAAAGAGATAGCAGATGCTTCTATTCGTTCAGTACATCACCTTGCAAAGGAAAAACAAACAGTAATCAATGTAAATTGCGATGAAACAATACATACTATTAGGTTGGACAAAAATCAAATAATCCGAGTTTTTATAAACTTGATAAGTAATGCAATAAAGCATAATCCTAGTGACATTAAGATAGATATTAATTTGAAAAGAGTGGACGATGAGGTAATATTTTCTATAAAAGATAATGGAAAAGGCATACCTGAAGAAAATAAAGTATGTATTTTTAATAAATACCCCACTCGTAAAGGGCAAATTGGTACAGGGCTTGGACTATATCTTTCAAAGCAAATTATTGAAGCTCATAACGGTAAAATATGGTTTGAAACTCAAGAAGGCAAAGGCACTGAGTTTACTTTTACTATACCTTTGGACCTATGATTAGATTTAAATATTTTTAATATGCATTAAAGTCTTTTGGGGAATATATTTGTCATTAAAATATTTTAAAATATTAAATGATTGATAGGAACATTTTTAAAATTATGAACATGAACAAAAGATATATATTTAAACTTTTTATATACGGACAATCTGATGATTGCAAGACGGCAATTAAAAATTTTATTAGCATATGTAATGAAAAGCTTCACAGTGATTATGATTTAAAAGTAGTAGATATTAAAGAGGAGCCTGAGGAGGCTGAAGAAGAAAGGTTAATAGCTGTGCCAACCTTAATACGACAATCTCCAACTCCTGAAAGAAGAATAATAGGAAATTTTCAGGACAAAGAAAAAGTTCTGGCAGCTTTAGATCTTACTGAATAATTGCAAAAAGAGGTTAACTATGGAAAGAACATATTTTAGTGCAGCCGAAAATGAAGTAAAAAAGGTAAAAACTCATATAGAGGGATTTGATCAAATATCACGAGGAGGAATTCCATATCATAGAAATACGTTGATTGCAGGTACATCCGGTTGCGGAAAAACTATTTTTGCAATGCAATTTTTAGCTAACGGGATTACTTGTGACAATGAAAATGCTGTTTTTGTAACTTTTGAAGAGCCACCTGACAACATAGTAGAAAATGTGAGATCTTTTAATTGGGATATAAGAAAGTGGATGGACGAAGGTAAGTTTGCTTTTATTGATGCATCCGTATCGCAAGAGCCAATCCAAACAGGAGAGTACAGCTTAATAGCACTACTAGCTCGCATTGAAAATGCTATTAAAAAAGTTAAAGCCAGCAGAGTAGCCATAGATTCGTTAGGTTCACTTTTGTATCAATTTCAGAATGATAAAATTATTCGACGTGAGCTTATTATTTTAGCAAATAGACTAAAACAACTTAACGTTACCGTTGTTATGACAGCTGAAAGAACAAATGAATACGGTGAAGTTTCAAGATATGGAATAGAGGAATTTGTCTCTGATAATGTAATTATATTAAGAAATAATACTATTGAAGAAAAAAGACGTAGAACTGTGGAAATATTAAAATATAGAGGTGCTTTTCACCAAAAAGGCGAGTATCCGTTCACAATTCTTCCAAGAAAAGGAATTGTAGGTACTTCTCTAACTACATTGAAAATGAATCAACCAGTTTCTGTAAAACGTATAACCTCTGGTGATAAAAAGCTTGATAGAATGTGTAATGGCGGATTTTTAAGTGGCTCAATCGTTTTGATTTCTGGTGCAACTGGGACAGGAAAAACATTACTTGTAACAGAATTTTTAAAAGGCGGAGTTGAGTCAGACGAAAAAAGCTTATTATTTGCATTTGAAGAAAGTAAAGAACAGATTGTTAGGAATGCCAGTGGATGGAACGTTGATTTTAATGAAATGGAAAAAGGCAATAAGCTAAAAATAATTGCTTTATACCCAGAAGTTTTAAATCTTGAAGAACATCTTATTGAGATTAAAACACATATTGAAAACTTTAATCCACAAAGAATAGCAATAGACAGTTTATCTGCACTTGAGAGAATGTCCTCTTCTACTAGTATAACTGAGTTTGTAATAGGTCTTACATCTTTTATTAAAGAAAAACAAATAAGCGCAATGATTACTATCAGCGCCCCTACAATTATGGGCGCCGGAACTATTACAAGCGCTCATATCTCAACAATTACTGATTCTATAATACTTTTGAGATACTTAGAGCATAGAGGCTGTGTAAAGCGTGGTATTACAATATTAAAAATGCGTGGATCTTTCCACGATAGAGAAATAAGAGAATTTTCAATCGACAATAAAGGCATACATATTAAGAAACCTTTCAAAAATATTCAGGGTATTTTAAGCGGACATCCGGTTGAGTACATGTATGATGTAATTGGGGGTGTAAATGGTTCTTCCAAAGATTTATCTGAACTACTAGATGCCTAGAAATTAACTAAAAGTACTTTAACAGATTGCTAAAGTACTTTCTTTAATTTGTATTTTAAGTATTGTTTATTTTAGTGCTTCCTTCAGATCTAACACTTCTTTTGCTTCTTCTTCTAGCTTATTGAAGATTTCTTCAACAGAAAGTATTTCATTATATTTTTCTATATTACCACCTGCAAAGAATAAGCCTTCATCCAAGTTCCCTTTTTGGGCTTGGTTTAAGGCATTCATAATACAAAATGATCTACTGCACTTTTTTAAACAACTTTTGCAAGTTTTAGCACAAACAGAAGGATCGCCACTTAAAAACTTTTCTACAAATTTAGTTTTTATAGCCCTTGCTGTCAGTCCAACAGGACTTTCTATAAAAACTAAATCTTTTGCTTTCGATCTAATATATAATTTTTTAAATTCTTCAGCCACTTCGCACTCTTTGCTTAAAACAAATCTGGTTGCCATTTGTACGCCACTGCAACCCAATTTGAGCATTTCAATAATATCCTTACCAGACGTTATTCCGCCAGCTGCAATAATTGGTATATTTTTCTTAAAATAACCTTCAGTGGCAGCTAAAGCATTTTTAATTTCAGGTATCAAGTTTTTAATACTTTTGCTTGTACCTAAATGACCACCAGCTTCGCCACTTTCTATAATTATCCCGCTAGCACCAAGCTTTTTCGCAATAACAGCAAGCTTAGCAGAGCTAACAATTGGTATAATAGGAATATTATATTCTTGTCCAACACTAAATATATCTCTGGAGAACCCTGCTCCAAAGATAACTAAATCAATACCTTCATTCATTGCAGTACATACAAGATCTTTAAAATCTCTAGCTGCAAACATTATATTTATAGCAAGCAAACCATCGTTGTTTTGCAAAAGCTCTCTTGCTTGCTTGATTTGCGCAACCAGTTCTTCTTTTGTTAAACCAGATGCTGCTATAACACCAACACCGCCACAGTTAGCTACAGCTGCGGCAAGTTTTGCAGTGCTTACTCGAATAGCCATACCACCTTGTATGATGGGTTTAATAGCTTTCAGAGATTCATTTATGTTTAGCGTTGGAAATATCATTATTAATTCAAACTTTCATAACTTAATATTAAATTAAAACAAGAACTATTGTTCAATCAATTCTCTAGTTGGTTATATCCCATTTTCCGCATGAACCTCCCCATCTAGCAATAATATTTCCTTTAACTTCTTTGGGGCTTTTCGGGTTAGGGATTTCCGGTTCACCTTGAAGAATGGTAATAACTTCACATGAATTTGAGCAGTCATTACACTCGTGAGTTAAAGAATTGAAGTTAAATTCACTAACTTCCCAGCCTTTAAACTTAGTTGGAGTATTGGCAAATTCATAATTTTCTTTTGCAAGCAAAGCTGATCCAATAGCACCCATTGTTTGATGATTTTCAGGAACAACAATTTCTTGGTTTAATGATTCTTCAAAAGCTTTAACCATACCAATGTTTGTTGCAACACCACCCTGAAACACAACAGGACCTAAGATTTCTTTACCCAAAGCTAGGTTGCTAAGATAATTTCTTACCAAAGCCTGACATAATCCGTACAGTAAGTCAGGGATTGGATAACCTAATTGCTGTTTATGAATCAAATCACTTTCTGCAAAAACACCACACCTACCTGCAATTCTTGCAGGAGATTTAGATTTAAGAGCAGTTGGACCAAATTCATTAATTGGTACGTTTAACCTGCTAGCTTGCTGATCCAGAAAGCTACCTGTTCCAGCAGCACATACTGTATTCATCGCAAAATCTGTTACAATACCATCTCTTAATAAGATGATCTTACTATCTTGCCCACCTATTTCTAAAATAGTTTGGGCGCCCGGTACATTTACACTTGCAGCAACAGCGTGAGCTGTGATTTCATTTTTAATAACGTCTGCGCCTACCAGTGCTCCAGCGAGATTTCTGCCACTTCCAGTAGTTCCAACGCCTAAAATATAATATTTTTCGTTTAATTTTTTCAAAAGGCTTAACATACCTTCTTGTACTGCGACAACAGGCTTACCTGCTGTTCTTAACATTGTACTTTGTATATAATCACCTTGCTCATCGACTAATGCCAGTTTTGTAGTAACCGAGCCAACATCTATACCCAAGAATGCTTTTTTTGACATTATATTTTTATCTCCACTAACAAAAGCTCTAAAAAAACATATTTATTACCTCATAACAAAAATACGCAAAACATACTAATATGTAAAGGGATTAATGTTAATTTTATATAATAAGTCAATTGTAAAAAAACATTACAAAGCCATACTCAAAGCATATTAACTATAGACTAAACAGATTTTAGTTTATAAAAAAAAACATTTTGTCAAAGTAAAGATTTGCTACTAATTACTTTACAAAGCAATTAGTATTGTTTTTAATAAAAAAGATTGTTTATTTTGCAGATAAATAAAAATATTTTAGTTAACGCATATAAAGGCTAATAGCTCATAATTTAATTAAGTTTCATATATCAAAGCTCGAGCAAAAATAAATAAATAAGTAAAAATGCTAAAAATCATTAGTTATATTAATTTCATTAGGTGAAAGAATTATACGAGCTTTTAAATACATTTATCAAATTAATAGAGTAGTATACAAAGACTATGTTAAAAATTAAAATTTCTTAAAATTAAATAAAAATTGGACAATATTTAATATTCAGTATATTTACTAATAATGAAAAAAGTAGAAAAGGGTAGGAATTTAATGGGAAAATCGAAATTAACATTATTCATTTTTGCAGCTCTTATTTTGGGAGTACTATTTGGCTGGTTACTACCAGATATTGCGGTTCAATTAAAACCATTAGCTGATCTTTTCCTAAAAATGATTAAAATGATCATTGCACCTTTGTTATTTGCAACACTGGTTGTAGGCATAGCTGGACATGGATCCTCTAAAGGATTAGGTAAAATTGGATTAAAAACAATTGTTTATTTTGAAATAGTAACTACAATTGCTCTAATAATAGGTTTAGTAACAGCAAATTATTTTCAAATTGGTAAAGGTTTTGCACTACAAGCATCACAACAAGGATTGGATGACCTAAATAAGTTAGCCGCTAGTGCTACGCACCATGGTGGTCACGGAATGAAAACCTTTGCGCAGCCAGAAACCTTTTTGGATGTGGTAAAACACTTTATGCATATGCTTGTAGATATGGTACCTACCAGTGTAATTGAAGCAATGGCAAATGGAAATATATTGCAGATCGTTGTTTTTGCTGTGTTTTTTGCTTTAGCGCTCTCAGCGGTTGGAGAAAAAGGCCGTCCTGTTATTAAATGGCTTAATTCCTTAGCTGAAGTAATGTTTAAATTTACTGAATATGTTATGTTTTTTGCTCCAATGGGTGTATTTGCTGCTATAGCAACTACAATTGGGCAGAACGGAATTGGTATCATTGCAGAATATGCAAAGTTAATTGGTGTACTATATTTTGCTCTTATTGTGTTTGTTGTATCTGTACTAGTCGTTGTATGCTCTATAGTTAAAATTCCATTCTTTACACTGATAAAAGCGATAAAAGAGCCAGCAGTTTTGGCATTCTCTACAGCTAGTAGTGAAGCTGCATTACCAAAAGCAATGGAAATAATGGAAAAATTCGGTGTCCCCAAAAGAATCGTTAGTTTTGTAATGCCAACAGGCTACACTTTTAACCTAGATGGAAGCACCTTGTACTTGTCTCTTGCAACAATCTTTGTTGCCAATCTCTCAGGTGTAGAACTCTCTGTTGGTCAGCAAATAATGATAATGTTGGCTCTTATGTTAACAAGTAAAGGTATAGCTGCAGTTCCTAGGGTATCATTAGTTGTATTAACAGGAACTTTAATGAGCTTTAACATTCCAATTGCAGGTGTGGCTGTTTTATTAGGCATTGATCAGTTGCTAGATATGGGCAGAACTACTGTAAACCTGGTTGGCAACTGTGTTGCAACAGTTGTTGTTTCCAGATGGGAAGGCTGCTTTAATTTTGATAGAATGAAAGCATTTGCTGTAAATGAAGACCACACGCTAGAAGCAGAATTTGAAGAATTTAAATTAAAAGTTGATAATGAACAGATTAAACCAATTGCAAAACAAATAAGCAGTCCTGAAGAAACTGAACATATAAATACTCATTAAGACTTACAAAAAGCCCCAAGACTATTAACTCTTAGGGCTTTTTATATTATCTGATTACAAAATATTTTGAGAAATATAATCAGTTATAATACGATAAACCTTTTTTAATGATATGTTTTTAGCTAACTTAAGGCATTCTTCGTATTCAGGCTTTGCTCTTATTATTTGTCCTTTTTGATTTTTACCTATTTTTATGCTAACCTCACCTAGGTTTTCAATATTAACTTTAATTATTTCTCTATTTAAGATAGATCTATTAATACTATAGCTTCTTATACCAAATGTTGTGGTTTCTTTAAAAATTATATCCTCTAAAATATTTTTATTTTTTTCTTCGCAAATAACTTTTAAAACACATGCCGGGCGTGATTTTTTCATTATTACAGGTATTATATAAACCTCTAAAGCGTTATTGTCGTATAGCTTATTCATTACATTTTCATACAACTCTGGTTGCATATCGTCAATATTGGTTTCTAATATCAAAATATTATCTTGTAAATTATCATTACCAGCCATGTCGCCAACTGTTAAACGCAAAACATTGGGTAAATCTTTTAAGTCTTTTTTCCCCGCGCCATATGCGACTTTGCTAGTCTTGCTAAAACTTGGGTAGGTTATAAACTCATCGCATATTGTTGTTAGAATAGCTGCACCTGTAGGGGTTAGCAACTCTGTTTGCTCTAGGCACTGATTATCAATTGGCCAGCCTGCTTGATTTATTAAATAAAGTGTTGCTGGCGCAGGAATTGGCATAGTTCCGTGTGCGCATTTAACAACGCCCGAGCCTGTATTCACAGGGCTAACATAGACTTTATCTATATTTAAGGAAGTAAATAATATAGAAAAACTAACTATATCAACAATTGCATCAATTGCTCCAACTTCATGAAAATGAATTTCATCCAGTGATTTTTGGTGAATATGAGCTTCTGCTTTTGCCAGGTTTGTAAATATTTTTTTTGCTAGTACTTTAGCCTCTATAGATATTCCAGACGAATCAATAATACTTACAATAGAGCTTAAACCCCTGTGGTGATGTTCGTGCTTTTCCAGTTCAACGTTTGCATCAGTTGCATTTATTCCTTTTTTAAGGACACTTGATACCTTTATTTTATATTGGTTATTAAGTTGTTTTATTTTTTTTAATTCATTAAAAAACCAATCTTGATCAATACCCAGCCCCAAGAGAGCCCCCAAAATCATATCACCGCTTGCCCCTGCAAAACATTCAAAAAAAGCTATTTTTTTCATACTATCTTAAATCCTTATTTTAAGTTATTATTAGGTTAGTTGTACTAATTCAAAAATACTTTTCAGGTTATTCAATCATACTTAAAGTTAATAAAATAGACTAGACTCTGAAAAGAGTAATCTGAAATTTAAATTAATGAGTAGTAGTAAATATAATGATAAGAAAAAAATATTAAGAGGGAAATATGGCTGACGATATCAATGTTAATGTTTATCCAAGACTTACGTTAAAGTGCAAGTGTGGAAACGAATTTAATATTAATGTAATGAGATTAAGAGACAACGAGCCTGTTATTTGTATGATATGTGGTAAACAATTTAATACTGAGCTGGGAGAAAAGTTTGCCAAGTCATTAGAGGATTTATATCACGTTAAATTCCAACTGGAAAAAGATGGCTATCCGTTTCATTTTTCTTTTGTATATAACACTTCCTATCCTCAACCACCTATTCCGTGTTTATTTGAAAAATTTGAAATTGAGCAAGCAGAAAAGTCAACTGATTAGTGGTCCTACTACCAAATCTATCAAAAATATAATAATATAAAATACAATATTAGTAATTTTATAAATAAAACCAAAGCCGGTTGTGTATAGCATAATGACAAGTATCAAAAGCCCGTAGGGCGCAATTTTAAAGTAGCCTTCGGCTATTTTTTCCGGTAATAAATTTCTTATAATATTAGCACCATCTAAAGGTGGTATTGGTATCAAGTTAAATATACCCAAAAGAATGTTCACTCTTATAATTAAGAAGAGCATTTGTTCATACATGGATAAATTAGAAATTCCGACTGCGTTAGACCCAAGAACAGTAAAATAAAATATAACTGTAAAGAATACTGCCATTAAGAAGTTACTTAATGGACCGGCTAAGCCTACTAGTGCCATTTTATACCTGCTAGGTATATTTTCAGGGTTTATCATAACAGGCTTGGCCCAGCCTATGCCAACAATAAATAGCATTAATGTACCAGCTATATCAAGATGGACCAGAGGATTTAATGTTAGCCTGCCTTGCTTCTTCGGAGTATTATCACCAAATTTATACGCAGCGTAACCGTGAGCCCATTCGTGTATAACAATACTTATAACCAGTGGTATTGATATTGTTGCAAATACAGTTAAAAACTCGATAAAACCTTTTTCGGTAAGTATTTTAAATAGTTCTAAAATTAGCATATTTTCATCCTAGTATTAGTTTTAATTATTAATTTATAATTTAAAAACTTTAAATTATAAATGATTTTACTTTATTTATGCTAATTTAAAAACGGCTTATGTAAGAGTTAAATGTTAAAATATTTTTTAACTAAATCAGGATTAGTTTGAGGCTGCGTATCTCCAATAACGTCATATGGTATACCCGCATGGTGTATTTTGGGTATCAATTCCTGTGCGGCAATTTCAATTGGCCCATCATAGTCATCATCTGTATCATTGCAAACAAATGTTATATTTCCGTTTTTATCTTGCTTTGATCCAATTACTGTTATTTCATGCCCACCAATGATAGTTCTGTCTTTATCTATTTCTGTTATGCCAATTATAACATTAGTTTCTTTTTTTAATGAATTCAATAAATGATTTAACGTTGTATTATAATCAAAATTAAATCCAGTTAACTTAGCACTATCATCAACTTCTTGATAATTTACAGATGTCTTTTTACTTTCGCTATCTACAATAGTTTCCGCAAAGTTTTTTTCAGCTTCTGTCAAGCCTTTACCATCCGCTACACTTTCTTCTTCTCTTTTATCATTCAGCGAATTATAAGTATTAAAGCTACCCAATTGCATAAATGTAGACTGCATTAATACATCTAGCTCTGAACGAGTAGTAGGTCCATGGAAAGAACTTTGAACTCTAGCTCTAACGATTGCATTTCTATCAGGTCTTATTGACACCTCGACAGTATCGTTATCAACCATTTTATAATCTAATCCATAATCAGTCATTGCCTGCTTCGCTTCTTCTGGACTTTCAGAAATATTTTCCATTTTTAATTTTGATTTAACGCACATATCCTGGCTAGTAAGTCCTGCAACAAATCTAGCATACTCCGCCGGTCTTTTATCTGCCAGGTTAAACTCCATGCTTGCAGCAACACAAGTACCGCTACAATCAACTTTCATATTCTTAGGGATATCAACTGCTTTTATCTTTTTAGTGTGCGTAATAGGATCATTGTAAGGCTTAGTTAAAGAACTAAACCAATAGTTTGCAAGTAATGTACCTGTTAAGAACTTTGGAATATCCCCAAATTTCTGATTGATTTTAAAAGGATTGTTTAAAGTTTTAAGTGTTTGATTATATATTTTTCTCTGATCCAATCCTCTAACTCGTGGCTCAGAAAGAATTTTATATAAATTTTGTAATGTTGATGACTTATCGTTAGACTTTGTTGACGTTAACCTGCCAGTTTTTAATAAGTCATCCAGGTATTTCTGCTCTTCAGGGGTGGAAACTTGCATCAATCTATTAAAAATTTCTTTATCCATTGGATTTTGAATGAAATTACCAGGCGCATTGAGTATTAGCCCACCGGCTTTAAAACTTAGCTGCTGTGTAGGCGTACGAACTTGACTATCACTATTCATTGATTGTGATGCATTATTCTTTGCCAATGCAATATTGGGCTGATATGCAGATTTTACATTTTGTGTAAATTTAGCTTCCATGTTCCCCTGAGTATATTTTTATCTCTTTTACTATAATTAATAAAAACAATGATCTTTAAAAAATGCCTTTAAAAACTAAAATTATTAAGATTTTTAAATATATTCATTCTAGCAGAATAATTTTATGTTTATCAATCAATAGACAAAATAAATTGCAATATGTTTTTATATACTATTGTCAGTTTCATTTTTGATAATATTTTTGATAGATGTGTATTTTTTAAATTGATGTAAAATTATTTTAGGGTAAGGATTCTATTAATCTTTTAAAGGTTATTTAAATGAGAGTAAAAAGTATAAAAGTAGAAAACTTTAAAAATTTTGATCAGCAACATATTGAGCTTAATGATTTTAATCTTTTTGTTGGGGCTAATGCATCAGCTAAGTATAATTTTATTAATCTAATTAAATTTTTTGAAAATATAAAAGGAAATGGCTTTTTTAAAGCCATTGGAGAACTTGGCGGTTTTAGGTATTTTAAAAATATAAATTGCTACGATGAACCATTTAAACTTCGCATAGAATTTTACTATGATTCATATTCAGCGATTTTTAAGGACTCTTGTGTTCTTGATGAATTTTTTATTATAACTAACATTCAAACGCTTATTTATGAATTTATTATAGATATTGAGGTTGACACAATTAATATCATTCACGATGAACTATATATGAATGGTATCTCTAAAAGTCTATGTTCTTCTTGTACTGACTTGCAAACATTTATCAAAGATCATAATTTGGCAGGCAACAATGAGGGCATTGATATGCCTAGGTTTATAAAAGAATACTATGATACATTTGATGAGTTCAGTATAAAACTATTAAACACCGGGTTAAAAACAAAAAATTCCACTGAAAAAGATGTTGAAATAAAATTTAAAGGCCCTGATTATCTCAATATTGACGACTTTGTTAGAGTAGCTGAGGTAAGTGAAAAAAAAGCAAAGGGCATGCTTATCTTAGAGTCTTATATTTTTGAGATGTTAACTAGCAACATTGAACCTTTTAAGATTACAACATATGATTTTAAGCCTAATGAAATTAGGGAATCCACCTTAAAAGAAAAACAGGAACTTGAAGAAGACGGAAAGAATTTGCCTATTTCTATAGCTAATATTTTAAAGGATGAAGAGAAAACAGCAAAGTTTTATAAGATTATTAACACTGTAATGCCTTTTGTAGAAAGCATTAATATAATAGAAGAACTTGGGGGTACCGTACTATTTGAAGTAAAAGAAAAATCGTCGGGTAAAAAGATCTCATCAAACTGCTTATCTGATGAGATGATTAATCTTATAGCTATTATTGTAGCTTTATTTTTTGAAGATAATGATGTAGTTGTTTTAGACAAGCCAGAGAGGTTTATACAACCTGATTTAATATCTAGTATAGTTAGTTTATTAAATGATAAAGCTGGTGAAAAACAAATTATTGTTGCTACTGATAGCTCTGAGGTTGTTAAGTATTCTGGTGTTGATCAATTACTGTTTGTTTCTCAGGATGTAAATGGTACATCAAAAATTACGCGTCTTGAGCAGAGTGATGATTTAAAAGCAGCACTTGAGAAAGACTTTGAGGCTGGGGATTTAGTTGTTGAGGACGTGTTAGAAGAGTTTGTGAAATGTTAGCCCTTTAAGTTTTGCTATTTTTAATAGATGTATAATTTTCTTTATTATTGATGTAAAATTATTTAAGAATAATAAATACTATTTATTATTTATCTTTAAAAAAGGTAATATTAGATGAGAATAAAGAGTATAGAAGTAGAAAACTTTAAGAACTTTGAGCATCAGCGAGTTGAGTTTAATGATTTTAATGTGTTTGTTGGGGCTAATGCTGCGGGGAAGTCTAATTTTGTCAATCTAATTAAATTTTTTAAAAATATAAATGAAAAGGGTTTTAAAAAAGCCATTGGAGAGCTTGGCGGCTACAAGTATTTAAAAAATGTTAATAGTCCTGATAAGCCGTTTAAATTTCGTATAGAATTTGATTATCACAACTCATTTAGAGCCTCTTGTCCCTCTAAAGTTGAAGTTTGTACTCAAGCTTTGGCTTATGAGTTTATTATAGATATGAAAGATGACTCAATTTCTATTATTGATGATAAGTTATATATTAAAGGCAAATCCATAAAGTTAGATTTTAAAGATGAAAAATTAGAATCTAATGCTAAGAAATATGATGATTTTAATTTGACTGTATCAAAAGTCACCACTGAGCAAGATGCTAAAAATAATGTAAAAATAGAACTCGAAGCTGAGGAGTACCTTATTGATTGGAACTTTTTCCCCTATCGCAGGGTAGTTCTGGAAGAGCCAAAAGAAGACCTAATTTTAGAAACAACTTTTGATATATTAATTAACAAATTTGAACCTTTTAAAATAAACTTATATGACTTTAACCCTAAAGCTGCAAGAGAATGTACTATATATGAAAAAAACACACTGGAAGAAAACGGCAATAATCTGCCAATGGCAATAAAAAACATTTTAAAAGATGAAGAAAAGAAAAAGAAGTTTCATAACCTTGTTAGCTACGTACTGCCCTTTATAGAAAGCATTAATACTCTTGAACTTCCTAACGATACTATTCTCTTTGAAGTAAAAGAAAAATCATCAGATAAGAAATTTTTATCAAACCTATTGTCTGACGGCACAATTAACATAATAGCAATAATTGTAGCCTTGTTCTTTGAAGATAATGACGTAGTTATTCTGGAAGAGCCTGAAAGATTTATACACCCAAGTTTGATATCAAGCGTAGTAAGTCTATTAAACGACGTAGCAGGCGCAAAACAAATTATTGTATCTACTCATAACTCCGAAGTTGTCAGATACTCAGGTGTTGAACGATTACTTCTGGTTTCTCGTGATAAAACAGGTACATCAAAAATTACACGACCGGCAGAAAGCGAAAATTTAAAAGTATTTCTGGAAAATGACTTAGGAGTAGCGGACTTATTTGTTGATAATATGCTGGAAGGACTGGACAATTGTTAGTCATTTTTGTTGAAGGGGAAACAGATAAAATATTTTTTAAAAAACTTATAGAACCTAAGTTAAACTATTCTTGCTTTAGTTACCGTGACTATGCTCAAGAAGGTAAAAAAAAGATTTCAAGCTATTTACGCTCGTTGCAATTAATGAAAAATGACTATATTTTTGTATCAGACCTGGATGATCACAATGATATTGAGTTCAAGATCAATAAGTTAAAAGATAAATATAATCACATAGACGAAGATAAAATAGTTATGGTAATAAAGGAGATAGAAGGCTCGTACCTAGCAGGTTTGACTAAAGACTCATTGAAAAAAAGAAAGATAAAATATACTAAAAATACGACTGATTCTTTGAGCAAGGAAGAGTTTGAACAGGTTTGTAAGCTAGAACCAGCTAATAAAACAAGCTATTTACTTGATATTCTAGAAGATTATGATATAAATGAAGCAATGACAAAAAATAAGTCATTTAATGACTTTACAATAAAATATAACCTGGCATAAGAGGGGGGGTAAACAATGAAAATTGCAGTAATATCCGATATACATGGCAATATGGAAGCACTAAATGCCGTACTTGAAGATATCAAAAAACAAGACATAAATAAAATACTTATCTGCGGTGATCTTGCAATGGCAGGGCCTGAACCAGTAAAAACTTTAGATTTTATAATGGAATACGCCCAAAATAACGATGTTGAAATAATTCAAGGTAATACTGACGAAATGCTTGTAAAAGCAACTGGTGAAGCAGATGATAAGTATACCCCTCCAAATAAAATAATGGCAGAGTCTTTATTTTATGCGCAAAAGCTGCTTAAGCCAGAACATATAGAATTTTTAAAGGTTTTACCAGCACAAAAAACTGTTAAAGCAGGTGTATCATCCATCCTTATGGTACATGGCTCGCCAAGAAAAAATAATGAAGATATTTTACCAGGTATGGATGAACAAGCATTAAGAGAAATCATTAAAGGCGTAGAAGAAGATATAATTGTTTGTGGACACACTCATTTGCCAGCGGTTTATAGGATTGATGATAAAGCTGTAATAAATGTAGGTAGCGTAGGAAGACCATTTACCGAAGATCAAAAAGCTTGCTATGCAGTAATAAAATATAAAAATAAAAGATATAAAGATTTTCGTGTAGATCTTAAAAGAGTAGAGTATGACGTAGAAAGCGCATCAAGTAAACTAGCGGAGCAATCTTTTGAAGGTGCGGATAAGCTTGCACAAATGCTTAAAAAAGCTACATCAAGATATCCTGAAGTGGTATAAGGTAAAAAAGCGTGAATAAAAAAGGTTTATTTATAACATTTGAAGGCACAGACGGCTGTGGGAAATCTACACAAATTGAAAAAATTACACAGTACTTACAATCAAAGAATCTTAGCCTTGTGGTTACAAGAGACCCAGGCGGTACTGATTTGGGTAAAAAATTAAGAGAAATCCTTCTTGGCTATGAGGGTAAGATTTATGAAAATTGTGAATTATTCCTATATTTAGCAGATAGGGCGCAACATATCGATGAAAAAATAATTCATGCACTAAAGGAAGGTAAAATAGTGCTTTGTGATAGGTATGTGGATTCTACAGTTGCGTATCAAGGATATGCCAGAGGTTTGGATAAGGATAAAATATTAGAGTTAAACAATATTGTTTCTCATGGATTAATGCCGGATTTGACCTTATATTTTGACGTTGATACTGAAATTGCAATGCAAAGAGTCGGTGAAAATAAAGACAGACTTGAAGCTGAGGGTGTTGAGTTTCATAAGAAAGTACGCAACGGCTTTTTAGACCTTGCTAAAAAATACGATAGAATTAAAGTAATTAATTCTAATCAAGATATAGAAAGCGTTTTTAATGATGCAAAAGTCCAAATTGATAGGCTTGTATCTAAAGACATAACAATAATTTCTTAGTCACTTAATCATCAAAAAAGACTATTGTTGTATGATGAAACGACAATAGAGGTATTAACTTGACCAAATCCAGCAATAGTATCATTTACTTCTCTTAATTCGTTTACTGAGTTTACGACAACTTTTAACATAAAGTCGTTAGTACCGGTTATTCTTAGGCACTCTACAATTTCCGGTATTGTTTTTACAAGCTCTACAAACTTTTTTTCCTGAAATCCAAATATCCCTGATATATTAACCAAAATAATTGCCATAATATTTAAATCCAATGACTCATAGTTTACCTTAATAGTGTATTTTTCTATAATGCCCATGTCTTCAAGTTTTCTTACTTTGTCAGCTACAGTTGAAGATGATAGATTAACTATTTTACCAATTTCTGTAAATGAAATACGTGCATTTTCCTCTAAAAGTGCAAGAATTTTTAGTGAAGTATCATCAATCTTAAAATTTTGTGTCATTTTTAAATATTCCTTTATTTTTAAGGCAAAAAACAAAAATATTATACAAATTCGGGTGGTTTTAGTCAAACTTTTGTACTTTTATTAATATAGAGAATAAATGGAGGCTGAATCATGAAAACCATAGGCTTACTCGGGGGGATGAGTTGCGAGTCGACAATTGAATATTATAGAATTATCAATCAAGAAGTTCGAAAAGAACTTGGGCAAAATAATTCCGCTAAGATATTGCTGCATAGTTTTAATTTTCAAGAAATCGTGGATTTGCAGTTTAAAAGTGAATGGGATAAGCTAGGTGAATTACTGGCAGATAATGCGGTAAAACTAGAAAAAAATGGTGCTGATTGTATTTTGATATGTACAAATTTAATGCACAAAATTGCGCCTGCTGTGCAAAATAAGATATCAATACCTTTAATTCATATGTGCGATAGTGTTGCTGCTGAAATCAAGAAGCAAGAGATGGATACGGTAGGTCTTTTAGGTACTATCTTTACAATGGGTGAGCATTTTTACAAAGACAAGATTAAAGAACACGATATAAAGGTAATAACCCCACAGGCTAAAGATGCCGGTGTTGTCAGTGATATCATTTACCAAGAATTATGTCGAGGAATTCTTTCAGAGGAAGCAAAGAAAACCTATTTAAATGTAATGGATAAACTAAAAGAAAAAGGTGCTAAAGGTGTTATCTTAGGCTGTACCGAAATCCCTTTGCTTATACAGCAAGAGGATACTGATTTACATGTATTTAACACTACTCAAATACACGCGCTTAGTGCTGCTGAATTTGCGCTAAGCTAAATACCCTAACCCCTAAAATGAGTACTATAAGTGCTCTTCAAATCTAACATTCAATATTTGGTAATTTTCCCGCCTTGAGTTTTTAAGGATAGAATCATAAACAATTCTTTCTTAAAAACTTATTTTTTTATTTAAAAAATCATTATAAAAAATAATAAAATTCACTACAAAAGAAAGATCCCGAAGCTTAAATCAAGAGGACTTTCTTTTGCATTTTATAAAATATTTTATTAAGTTTAATCTTTAAATTCTCTATATTTGCTCTATGATATATAAAAGATAATAAATAATATGAATTTAAAGATATGTAGATGATTAAGGAGGAAAACTGAATGATAGGAAGAATGAAAATTAATACAGGTTTAAGGAAAAATTCATTGCAGGTAAACCAAAAGAAAGAGCTCAACCAACTTGGATTCAAGGGAGCAAAAATTATATACGCAAACAACCCTGATACAGTTGCTTACTTAAGTAAAAAGAATACTAAAATTGGAAAAGAGCAGTTGGAGAGATTAGCAGAAGACCTTCCTGACAATCAGACTTTGTACCTGAACAAGCATGGCGATGGTTTAACCCTGTTACGCGCCTTGAACGTAGTGGAGGTACCACACCTCGGAGTTTCTAGGAAACTTGAGGTAGCTGTTCAACAAATGAGAAATAACCTGGGGCTTTATGACTAGAAGGTACTCCTCGTAGAGCTATGAGGAAAATATAAAATAGAAAGTGCTTTTTGTTATAACATGAAAAGCACTTTCTATTTTATGGAAATTTATTTTAAAAGTACCTGAGTTCTAAATAAAAGTTAGGATTTTTATTTTAATACTATCATTATAATGTTTTTTACGATAAAAAATATAAATATAATATAAAATATTGTAATAGATTTCTAGGTGATTTTGATTTAGCCTGAGTTCTAAATAAAATTGCAACACTTTGTTAGAATAAAATAACAAAGGAGTAGCAAAGTGTTAAAAGAAAAGCAGTTTGAACATTTACAACCATATGAAAGAGATAATATAGCAATCTTAAAGGCAAAAGGTGATTCAAACAGATCAATAGCGAAGAAGTTAGGAAGAAGTCCATCAACGATTCATTAATAAATATTTTTGGCGCGTTTATTCCGAGCAGGAAGTGGATTATATTGAAGAGCATTCGGGTGTTTTTGAGGGATTTGAGCTTAAATATAACAAAGATGCCAAGTTTAAAAAGTCATCAATGTTTTTGGAAAAATATGAGAATAGTTCTGTAAAGGTTATAAATAGTCAGAACCGGTATGAGTTTTTGGTATAGCTATCATAACTGGTTAACTGACTAATTGCGCCAAATAACCGGATGCGAGATTAAATAACTGGAGCGTAGAAGAATTGAGGCTTTAGTTATGTTAAAAAAACTCTTAGTTATTTTTTCATTTTTCGTATTTGCGTTTACGCAAATCCTACAAACATCTTACGGCCTAACCCCAAGCAGCTATAACTGCAGAAGTTATGTTCTGGGACCTGATGATGTATTGAGCATTTATGTTTATGACAATTCTGATTTTGATCAAGAAAATGTACGTATTCAGCCCGACGGCAATGTTGTGCTTTCGCCACTGGGGACAATTAACATTTCAGGATTAAAAATGGATGAGTTTGAAAAACTCCTTATGGAAAACTATAAATACTATTTAAATGATCCTAAATTAACAATCAAATTAGAAGAAAAAAGACCATTCTTTGTTTATATTACTGGTGGTGTACAAAATCCGGGAAGTTATGAACTTGTGACAAACGCACAAGCAAATCAATCTACAAGTTCAGACAGACCAGAAGTACAGATTGATCGAAAAACACCAATGTTATCTAACGTACTTGTTGCATCCGGTGGTATTACACATGATGCAGATTTAGAAAACATTGTAATCACTAATAAATACACTAAAGAATCAATAAATGTTAATTTAATGACAATGTTAAATGACGGTGATTCTGATCAGGATGTGTACTTGATGCCAGGTGATAATATCTATGTGCCAAGACTTATTACACCTTTTGCCGTTGATGAAAATAAATATAAATTATATGCAAAAGCAACATTCTCACCCAAAAACATACCTGTAAGAGTGTTTGGTTATGTTAGCAGACCTGGCTTAATCAGATTAGACTCAGCAGACTCTTTGACTTTAAATTCAGCTATTACAGCAGCAGGCGGTTATCAATTCGATACTGCATATGCATCAAAAAAAGTGTATATCAGCCGTGCTGATGCTAATGGCAAGCTAGTTACAAAAGCTGTAAACCCAATGAGCAAAGATGTTGTATTAATGCCAAATGATATTATTTATGTGCCACATGGGGCGAGACCTGTTGTGGGCAGATTTTTCGACTATCTAACCAGAATCTTTACCCCTGCAAATACTTTTGCTAGCACCTACAATAACTGGGCATTGATGTTTGAGCCAACAAGATATCAAGTTATAGGCAAATAAAATTGTATATTTAAAATGCCAAAGCTTATAGCAAGTAGATAAGAAAGGTGATAAGCATCACCGGTAAATAATGAGGTTTAAATTTATGAATATATTAACATCTTCGAATTTTTCTTCTAACAGGTTCTTAAGAAACTTTGTTAGGGACAAAAGGTTGATCTTAGCTGTTTTTGGAATTATACTTTTCTTTTCTTTAATTAACCTTTTTTGTATTTACAAACCTAAATACAAATCATCAGCAAGAATTTGGATAAAAAATACTGACAACTATCCGTTTGTTGTTAGCAGAGAATACGAAAGCACCAGCGCTCCGCTTACTTTGGCTAGTAACCCACTGTTAACACAAATGGAAGTCTTAAAATCTAAAACATTAAGAAAAAAAATGGCTAAAATAATTGCAGAAAAATATCCTGACGAAGCAGGCAATGAAAAAGCATTGATTGCACGCTTTGCAGGTAGCTATAAAGTTAAAAATAAAACCAATACAGATATTTTAAGTATTGACCTTAAGTGGAACAACCCCGAAAAGGCCAAAGGTATTTTAAATTTGCTTATAAAGCAATATAGAGAAAAAAATATCGAAATGGAAAAAAGTTTAAAAAGCTATCGTAAAGCTTTTATAGACAACCAAATTATAGAAATTAAAGATAAACTTACTAATGTAAGGAGTCAAATAAAAGATTATCAGCTTGCTCATAATGCCGTTAATTTAAGAGAAGAAACTGACGAGCTTACTAGACAAAAAGTTAGTCTTCTTGCAAAAATTCAAGAAGTTGATGCTCGTATTCATAGCACAAACAGCAAAATAGACTCAATTAAAAATAAATTAAATTTAACTACAGATGAGGCAATACAGGCGGTTGCGCTCGGCACAGGGAATGATGTTTTAGTAACACTAAGAAGTGAATTAAACACTGTTATGCAAGATTATTCTCACGATGGAATTAAATATTCTGAAACAAACCCTAAGATGGTTGCTTTAAAACAAAGAATTGATACCATAAAAGAGCAGATATCTAAACAGATTAAATTAAGCTTAGGCCAAGCATCTGAAGCTGATAGTGATTCTCTTAGTATCATGGATCCTGTTAGAGAAAGGCTTGTTGAAGATTTAGTATTTTCTCATACTGATTTAAAAGCTTTTAAAACAGAAAAAGAATCTTTTGAGGAAAGTATAAAAAATATTAACTTTAAACAATCTAAAATACCTGCTAAACTCTATAACTTAACTAAACTTGAGCAGGAAGAAACTAACCTTGCTCAGGCCTTTGATGAGTTAAGAATCAAGCAAATAGAGGCAAAGCTAAAAGAAGCTGAATCTGTAACAGGTTTTGCATTGATAGATGTACCTTCATTGCCTAAATCTTCAGCTTTTCCTAACCCAATGCATATGTTTATATTTTCAATAATAGCGGCTTTATGTTCAGGGCTAATGGCGTCTGCTGCTAAAACAGTATCTCAAGATATATGCGAAGGTGCTGCAAGTGTAGAAAAGGTTACAGGTAAGCCTGTTCTAGGTGTAATGCCTTGGATTACAAAATCAGCTTATAAAAATAAATTATTACTAGATTTTTCTCTTAAAAAGATTACATCTAATTTAATAACCAGCTGCACATCTAAATATAATAAGATAATTGCTTTTACATCCACATCTAAAGCAAAAAATAAATCATCATCTTTATATGATATAGCAACTAATATTAAACAGGCAGGGTATTCTGTAGTGATTGTTGATGCTGACCTTGCAGTGCCGGGAATGCTGAAAAACGCTAAAGTATTTAATAGTATTAATTTATCTGACATATTAGTAGAAATTGATGACAAATTAAACAATAGTGAACCAATTTCTAAAGAGCAGATAATAAAAACACTTGTTACAGATAATCAAGGAATGACCATAATCGGCAATTGCCACAGCGTAGATTCATCTTATGAAATATTAAGCAAAAAATCTTTTAAAACATTATTGTATATTCTTAAAGAGCAGTTTGACTGGGTGCTTATCGATGCGCCTCCTATCAACGTAGCTCCTGAGTTTAACTTGATATCTCTTCATACGGATGGAGCTGTTCTTTTTGTTGATTATCAAACAACATTCTCTGTATTAAAGAGATTTATGAATATATTTAAAGAGCAGGGTGTACACTTGATCGGATCTATTGTTAGAGAAGAAAACCCAAACATCGAAAAGGACTTTAAAGTTTCTATTAAAAGACAGGGGCTTGTTCAAGAGTTAAAGCATAATGTAAAAAATTCTAAGGGAGCTTAAATTAAAATGTTAAGTGAAGTTAATACTAAAACACCTTTTAACTTTAGTAATCTTGAGATTTTTATACTTTCTGTTGCTTTAAGTATAGGAGTACTATGTTTATTTATTCCTGTCCACTATTTGTTAATTCTCTTCGTTTCAGGTTTGGCGGCTGCTTTATTGGTCGCCAAGCCTAAAATCCCTTATTATTTATTAATACTATCATTGCCTACTGCTGTTTTTAGATTTGGAATGGGGGGTATAAATGTAGGGCTTTTAGATATTTTTATATTATTAACCCTCACAAGTACGCTATTGCATAGTATTATATTCAACAAGTATGCATCGATCAAAACCTCGGCAGATAAATATATTGTAGTGTTTGCTGCATTATTTTTATTTGCAGGAGTAACTTCAATAAGCTCTACCGGCATATTAGGTACTTTTAAATTTTTTGAAGCTATTGCAGTATACTACCTTACTGTTTATCTTTTAAGATTAAAGTATATTAGTATATCAGGAATTTTAAAGTTACTTTTAGCATCTGCTTGCTTTCAGGCGGTTGTTGGAATTTTACAATCTGCAACAGGAAGCTTTGGCACTTTTTATAGGACCAGTAGAGGATACCTTGGATTATTAGGATTAGGTTCAACTACAGTATGGCATGGGCAAGGTTCTTTTATACACTTTAACGGCTTTGGTAACTACCTTGTTTCTATGTTTTTGCTATTGTCTCCTTTTTTATATGGTGTTGTAAAAAAGAAAAAATGGGCACTAGCTATTGCATTATTGCTGTTTACCGGTGTTATAATCTCTTACTCAAGAGGGAGCTTATTGGGCTTAATAGTCGGCTTGACATTTTTTGCGCATGAAGTAACGCCTAATAAAAAGAAATTTTGGACTGTAACCGGCATTAGCGCATTATTTGTTGCAGTATTAGCCCTTTATGTGTCAGGTACATCTTATGTTAATACTTTGAACCCGCGAAATGACATTTGGGATGTTGTATTTGCAATAATTTTTGAGAGCCCAAGAAGTGCTTTAATAGGTTCAGGGTTAAACTCATATTGGGATGCTATTTCATTGTATATACCTGCAAACGTCCCTTTAACAGAAATTTCTGGATGGTTTGCTCATAGTGCATATTTATTAACGATGCAAGAAATGGGATTTATTGGACTATCTACATATTATGGCATTATAGCTTGCTTTTTATATTCACTTCATAAAGATTATAGAAAAAGCAGCGGATATTTAAAGATGTTGAGTCTTTCTATACAGATGTTTTTAATAGGTATGCTAGTTATGGGTGTATTTGACCATTCCTTCGCATCTACATCATTTAGGACATTAATTTTTATTATTTTGGGCCTTTATTATGCATTCAGAAATAAAGAAAAAATTCTAAATAAATTGCCGGCTAAACAAGCAGATTTAGTAAAAGAAACGCCTGCATAAAAATATAAATAAAAGCAAACCCAAGAAAGAAAATACTCCTATCAAGGGGGCAGGTATAGATAAAAATTTTAATTTCTTAAATAAAATATGAGGCAACTTATGTCAAGTAAAAAACCTATAGTTTTAAATTTGATTTCTTCCCTTCAAATGGGGGGGACAGAAAAATTATTAATAGAAACCCTAAAACAAACAAAGAAATCTTATAGTGGAATGTTTGTAACAATTGTTATAAACGATTGCTATGATGATAAATTAAAAGAAGAGCTTATACAGCTTGGATATCCAGCATATTTTTTAAATAAAAAAATTGGGCAAAAATCATTTAATACAGTTCAAAGTCTAATTAAAATAATAAATAAATATAATGTGAATGTAATGCACACACATAACATTGGCAGCAAACTATGGGCTATACTTGTTAAAATGGCAATGCCAGAAATTAGGCTTGTATATACTCTTCATACAACTAATACATGGGAGAAGTCTAACAGGATATTTAACTTGCTTCATAAAAAGTTTGTTGATGCAAATATTGCTATTTCTAAAAGTATTTTTGATGAAGCATTGGAGCACGGCATAGAAAATATTGTGCATATATACAATGGCATTGACTTGAGCAAATTTCCTTTTAATACTACAAAAAGTAAAAACGATAAATTAAATATCCTTAATGTCTCCAGGTTAACATCAATAAAAGGGCAGGATATTTTAATTAAAGCACTGAACCTATGCAAACAGCGCGGTGTAAACTTTAGCTGTACTTTTGTTGGCGGTAAATGTGATTATGACCAAGAAAATTATCATAATATTATGAGTCTGGTAGATAAGTACAAATTATCTGATAATATACATTTTGCCGGTCAAAAATCTGATATTGTGCCTTATTTAAACAAAGCAGACTTATTCGTATTACCCTCACGTTTTGAAGGATTAGGTATAGCAGCGTTAGAGGCAATGGCTGCAGGCGTGCCGGTTATTGCTTCTAACATTGGAGGTCCTCGAGAAATAATTTTTAATGATTTTAATGGTTTTTTATTTGAGCGTGAAAATTATAAAGAGCTTGCAGACAAAATAGTGTATTTTTATAAAAATAATGACCGTCAAGTTGCCATGAGACAATCTGCATATGACTATGTAAGGGATTTTGATATTTCCATTATGTGCGAAAAGTATTTAGAACTTTATAGCCTTTTAGCCAGATGATAAATTTTAAAAAAACATTAATTATATTAAGGAATAAAAATTTATTTATTCCTTATTTTTTTAGGGGTAAAAATTTTATTTATTAATTCTAACGCTAAGCAAGTCGACTATGTCGACGAAAAACAAGGCAAAAGTCGAATACCCCTTGTAAGGGTGCAGATACAAATTTAAGAGGGATAATCATGCCAAATATATTACAGCTCAAGATTAAACTTGCAGACATAAAGCCTGATATATGGAGAACTTTTCAAGTCGAAGACAACATAACATTTAAATCGCTACATGATATTATTCAAACCATTATGGGGTGGGAAGACTATCATATGTATGAATTTGTCATTGATGGCTTTATAGTTAGCTGTGAAGAAGGCTCGACCTTCAATCCTGCGGAAGGTTTTTTTAGACAACTTACATCTTCTAAAAAGTTTCAAGAAATGCTCGACAAGGCAGAATCGGATGATGGAACTATTACCCTTGACCCTGAAGAAATAAATGAAATTTTTAAGGCAGAAGAAGAGACAGCTAAGCTAAAAAGCACATACCACTTAAACAGTCCAATTTCGGAGCTTATAAAAGAAAAAGGTCAAACTTTCAGGTATGTATACGATTTTGGTGACAATTGGGTGCACGAAGTTGAAGTAGAACAAATACTTGAAAAAAATCCTGGTAAAGTTTATCCAAACTGTGTTGCCGGAGCAAGAGCTTGTCCACCGGAAGATTGTGGCTCTTTCTTTGGTTATTCTGATTTATTACGTATTATGGATGATGAAAGCGATCTTGAATATGAAGAGACAATGGATTGGCTTGGCGAAGACTATGATCCTGAGTATTTTAATGCTAATAAAATCAACAAAAGGCTCAAAAAGATAAAATACGAAAAGGTTAAAAAATAATTGAAGGCTACAACAAAATATTTTTTTAATAATTAGATACTTGTTTTAATGCTATAATTTTATTTGTAAATTTGAAAAATAAGTATCGTAAATATGCTAGATAGTCACAAAATTAATAACAAACTTGGTAAGGCTGACCAAGATAACCTAACAGGCTATGTTCCATTTTATTTATGGGCATACTTAGTGCTTGGCCTTATTTTTTCCGAAGCATTTGGCGAATTTATCACCAAATATATTCCAGAACTAACAACTATTTACACTTTTACCAGAAGCTTTGCCGGCATCATAGTTCTATCGATTGTGCTTACAATGTATGCATCTATAAGGCATAAGTGGGCAATATCTTTTCCACATGCTATATTTTCTGCAATAACAGCTACAATTGGCTATTTTATAGGCTATTTTTGTATAATACTTTTAATTCACTACTTTATGCTAGGCAAAGAACAAATATTTGAAGCTATATTTAAAAATGAGCATAAAATTTTACTTGATCTGTTTGAGCTATTTGCGCAATATTTTGTTTTAAGTTTAGTTGGTATATTTTTAACTAACAAGTTTATTGTAGCGATTATAAAACCAATGAAAAAGAGAAAAGTAAAAAAAGTAGATGAAAAATAGTTAATTTTGCCCTTAAAAATAATTATTTCTGATGGGGTATTTTATCAAATTTTGTATTATAATATTTTTTAAATATACTAAGTTTAAAGTTGCAGGTACTTATGTTAGATTTAACCAGGAGTATTACAAGATGATTAACATTATATTAACTTCTTTATTTTCCATAATTCTTCTTGGAATTGTAATATACGGCTACCATAAGTTCATGGTTAATTATGGATTAAAGCTTAAAGTGCAAAGTTTACCCAATGTGAGTAAACTTAATACAAAATCTTAAAATAAAAAAATTAGAATTTGAGGCTATCAATTGCCTCTTTAATATTAGTTGCATTATAAACATAAGAGCCTGCAACTAGTACATTTGCACCGGCATTAACAACAATCTTTGCAGTTTCTGTATTTATTCCGCCATCTACTTCTATATCGATGTTTTTATTATGTTGTTTGATTAGTTCAAAAGATTCAGTAATTTTAGGCACGCAACTTGTCATAAATTTTTGGCCGCCAAAGCCTGGCTCTACTGTCATTATCAAAATTAAATCTATTAAATCCAAATATTCTGCAATAACAGAAACCGGCGTCTTAGGTTTTATTGATAGCCCGGCTTTTATTCCGGCTTTTTTAATATACTCAAGGGTGTCGTTTAAATTTTTACAATCACTTTCATAGTGCAAAGTTATAATATCTGAACCAGCCTTAATAAAAGCATCAATAAAATCTTCGGGGTTATGGATCATTAAGTGAACATCATACACAAGTTTGCTTACTTTGCGCAATGACTTTACAACAGGCGCACCAATAGTTAAGTTTGGCACAAACTTGCCATCCATTACATCAACATGCACCCAGTCTGCGCCGGCATGTTCTATTTTTTTTATATCTCTTTCAAGATTTGCAAAATCCGCTGATAAAATTGATGGGGCAACAAGTATATCCTTCTTCTTCATTATTCTTAATCACCTAATTAAAAAAGGGTGATAATCGCCACCCTCTATATAAGATTTACTCTAAAAGATTCAAGCTTCTAACAGCAAGCTCAGCTGCTTTTTGCTGGGCCTCTTTTTTAGACTTACCAGTTCCAAACCCGCAAACTTCACCATTAATAAGAACCTCAATTTCAAAAGTTTTATCGTGCGGTGGTCCTGATTCTTCGGCTATATTGTATAAGGGTAGATCAATGCCCTCTGCTTGGGTATACTCTTGTAAAATAGCCTTATAATTGTATTTTGCAGCACATTGCTCAATTTCTGTAACTTCATCTTCTAGTAGGTTAATTAGCATAGATTCAAGCTCATCCATTTTTCCATCAAGGTACAAAGCACCCAGCAATGCCTCAAAAGCACACGCTAAAGTGGAGGGGCGGGTTCGTCCTCCCATTTTAGCTTCGTGATAGCCTATTCTTAAATACTTGCTCAAATTAATTTTTTCAGCAATTTGAGCCAAAATACTATCGCTAATCAATATTGCTCTTATCTTAGTAAGCTCACCTTCTGCATAAGTGGGAAATCTTTCGTGAAGATAGTCACTTGCAACAAGCTTAAGCACAGCATCACCCAAAAACTCAAGCCTTTCATTACACATCAAGCTAGATAGTTTATTTTCAAAAGTATACGAGCTGTGCGTTAAAGCAGTATTAAGCAATGCATAATCATTGCAAGTAATATTAAGGTTTTCTATTAATTCACCTAATAGTTCTTTTCTACTTTTATCTACTTTTACCATAAACTCAATAACCCGAAGTTATAATAATGCTCCAGTTACAAATATACTAAAATAATAATAAGCAATAGGACCGGTAAAAATATAGCTGTCTGCTCTATCTAAAATGCCTCCATGCCCCGGAAGAACATTACCTGAATCCTTGACGCCCGCATCTCTTTTTAACATAGATTCGCAAAGGTCACCAGATTGAGCTGCTAAAGTTAAAAGCAATCCAGATATGGCTGAATGTACAAAAGGTAAGCCAATTAAATATCCTATACCAATAGCTCCTAAAATACCACCGACAGTACCGCCTATAGCACCTTCCATAGTTTTGTTGGGGCTAATTTCTTTATAAAGAGGTCTTTTACCAAAATTTTTACCGACATAATATGCAAAAATATCTGAGAATGATATAACAAAAAACATTAGCACGATAAAGCCCAGACCAATTGGCATTTCTTTATTAAACAACTCAAAGGTCTGGCTGTTCATATCTCTAAGCAAATATATGTGGACAGGCAGCCATCCCCCGTATACAAAGGCAAAAATAGTAAATGCCAAATCCTTCATGTTGGCCTTTTGCCCTCTCATCAGAATTAATATAAATGCAGCAATTGTACCGATTGATAACATAAAAGCCATACCAGGCAGGGTTTTAAAATAAGCACAAATTAATAGTGCAAAACTTACCAAGATTACTAACCAACGAATTGGGTCCAAGTTTTTTAATTTAGCAAAGTTGATAAGCTCATTTAAACCAGTACTTATCAAAATAGTCAAGAAGACTACCAGCGCAAACCCACCCTGAACTATGCTTAAAAATGCAATAGTTAAGAAAATTATTGCAACATATACTCTCTTACCTGTAAAAAATTTAATTAAGTTCACTTATACCGTCAAAACCTCTTTTTCCTTTTCAGATACCAGTTTATCAATTTCTTTGGTATACTTATCAGTTACTTTTTGGATGTCATTTTGATAATCTTTCACTTGATCTTCAGGAAGGCTTTCGTCTTTTTCTTGTTTTTTAAGAGCATCAGACATATCTCTTCTAATATTTCTGATTGCTACTTTGCCATCTTCACCGATTTTTTTCACTTTTTTGGTTAAGTCTTTTCTTCTTTCCTCGGTAAGAGGTGGGAATGTTATTCTTACGTTAGTACCATCACTATTTGGTGTAACACCTAAGTCTGACTTTAAGATAGCTTTTTCAATTTCTGCAAGAATAGTTTTATCATAAGGTTGAATTACAAGAGTGTTTCCATCCTGAACACTTACATTAGCAAGTTGTTTTATTGGAGTTGGAGCTCCGTAATATTCAACGCTTAACTTATCTAAAATCATAGGGTTGGCTCTGCCTGTGCGTATATTAACAAACTCTTTTTTAGTTTCGTTAATAGTTTTTTGCATTTTTGCTTCACCGTCTTGCAAAAGTTGATCAACACTCATTGTTTTCTCCTCCTATAATAGTACCGATTTTTTGTCCTTTAATTATTTTTTCTATAACGCCGTCTTCTGCAAAATCAAACACCAATATGGGTACATTATTGTTTTTACAAAGTGTAACCGCTGTGTTATCAATAACTTTTAAATCCTTGACAATCACATCATCATAAGTGATAGAATCAAATTTTTTAGCATCATCATTATGCCTTGGGTCTTTATCATAAACACCGTCAACTCTATTTTTCGCCATAAGCATAACTTCTGCATCAATCTCTGCTGCTCGCAAAGATGCAGCTGTATCTGTGGTAAAGAATGGATTTCCTGTACCGGCAGCAAATATTATAACTCTACCTTTTTCCAGGTGCCTTATAGCTCTAAATCTTATATATGGTTCTGCAATAGCATTCATTGTGATGGCCGATAATACTCTACAGGAAACTTTATAGTTTCTTAAAACGCCCTGTAGCACTTGTGCATTCATGACAGTTGCAAGCATACCAACATAATCAGCAGATGCTTGATCCATACCTAATTTTGCACTATTTTGCACGCCTCTAAATATATTGCCACCGCCAACAACAACTGCAACACCTACACCCATATCATGGATACTTTTTATTTGTTTTGCAACTTTATTTACTACATCAGGGTCTATGCCATAACCCTGCTCCCCCATAAGGGCTTCTCCGCTTATTTTTAGCAATACCCTTTTGTATTTAATTTCTTCCTTGTCAGTCATTTTTTCTCTCTTTTTCTAGAAAGTTCTTATTCAATCAAATAATACTTATTTTATTGTACTAAAAAATTTTAAAAATATAGATATTTTCTTACTAAATTTTAATAATATTTTTTTAATAATACTTTATTTATTGTGTCAGTAATATTAATAAGGGTACTTGAGAGGGTTTCGTTTACTTTTATATTTTCACAAATTATATCCGCAAATTCTGATTTATTGAAGTCACCGTAGCCTTTTTCTTTCCACAGCCTGTGTAAAATAACACACATGCCGTCTTCACATTTTATTTCAAATGGTTCAATTGTTATTTCGCTTTTATGATATTCATTAATCGCTCGAACAATCAAGTGTTCTGGTATTATATCTTCAAATTCACCTTCTGGTATCAAAAAAGCCTGATCAGATTGCCTTTTAATCTGATTTAGTTGCTCATAAATACTTTGCGCATCTTTATCTAAAATTATTAAAATAGGGATTTTTAACCTGTTTTTGTATAAATTGTACAATTTAAGAACTTGATTTTTGCCACCAGCAGCTTTTAATTTAACGCCTTTTTTTATGAATTCGAGCCCTCTAATTTTAGAAAAAAGCGGTAGCAGTTTTTCTTCGGTGATACCTTCAACTAACAGAAGCAGCTCAACTGGCAACAATACACCGTTTTGATTTCTGTATACTTTTGATTTTTTATATATAAATTCAAGCTTTTCAATATTAAGCTGCTTTGCCTCAGAACTATTAAGCTGTTCACTTAGCCATAAAAGCCTGTTTATAAATTCATTATTTTCAAAAGATTGCGGTTGATCTTTTACTACTTGCAAAAATCCATTAATATTTAGTGGATAGGCATAATTAAACATAATGGCATTGTTATCAAATATATCTAGTTGTGATAAATCAAAACTTGTATCTATTTCAAAACCATTTTCTTTTAATAGTTCAGCAAAAGCAGTCTTATCATTTCCGCATAAAACGTCGTTTTCTATACCTGGTTTTGAATTTTTTATTATATCTTGAGATGCGAGTATATCTTTAACCATCTCAAAAGAATTAAATAATCTGGTTTCTTCATAATGCAAATAAAGATTCAACTTATAGTCAGGTGCACCAGTGTAACCTAAGTGTTCTATAGATTTGTTCCATATAAGCTGTACTAACTTTTTTACAGTAGAATAAGAATATTTATGATAATTTTTAGAAGTTATTTTGGGCTTAAGCGTTCCTTTATTAAGAATTTCAGCTGCTAGTCTTTGATATTTTGCAAAAGGGTATTTGAATTTTAGTAATCTTTTTAAAATTACCGTCATTTCGTCAAGCTCTAGAGGTCTTATAGTGACTTGTTGTTCACTACATTCAGGAATAGAAAAGTCCGTAACTATTTTATTACTTTTTCGTACTAGCTCAGATATATTATTACTCCCTTTGCAATCTTTTTATTAAGTATATATTAATATTTTATCAAATTTATATATAATAAACAATATTAGAAAAAATAAATTGCTAATTAAATTCTCAAAATTTAGCATTGCTACAATTAAATCCATTATTAAGACTGGATAAAATAGATAAAAGTTTCTGCAATGAGATAAAAGTTAAGTGAAAAGGCTAGCAAAAACATCCTTGAAGTATTATGCATCTCAATAATATATTATAATAAAATTATACGTTTAATCTTTATTAAAAATGTTAATCTTTGTAAAAGAATAAAAGAGTAGCTGTTCATGTTTTTAGATTTTTAACTTTAAGCAGGTGTAAAGAGAATCGTTTAAGATAAAATTCAAAAAGGCTAAGATATACAAATATTATAAACTATTTAAAATTTTTATTAAACTTTAAAATCAGTATTTGGCATTATCCTGTAATGCTGAGATATTGATCTTGGCTTTTTTGATGTGTAATTTAAAGGAGTATTTAAAATGAAGTTACATTCTAGAATAAGTGTTAGATTCAAAGGAGTTAGTGAAGAAAAAAATTTAAATCCGTCCTCTGTTAAGATAGCTAATCGTCTAGAAGATTCAGGTTACAGAGGATATTTAGTAGATCCAAAAGGAGCTAGAGGAGATTCTTTAAATCAAGCTATAAATAATCATCATAAAGTTAAAATGTTAAAACAATGTTTGGGTGGTGATGAACATAGTGAGATTCTTAAGAACTCAATCGAAAAGAGGGAAAATAATTTTTTAAAACCACTACAATCACTATTGAAATGCAATAATCGATTAGCAAACGAAAGCAAACCAAGCTTACCACATGATGTAATAAAAAAAGTAGCCAGTATCCTTGAAAAAGTATACTAAAGCTATTTTTATTATTTTTTAAACTCCAAAACCGCCCCCAGCACTGCCAAAAACAATGCGCAAATAGAATATGGGTTCATAAAAAAATTAATAGCTACGTCTGAGCAAGTAGGTAAAAATACTTCAGGAGTTGGGATCATTGACATGTAATATAAAGGGTTTAATACAACACAAACAGCTGTTATCGCACCTGATAAAAGTTGAATTCTTAAGCCTTTTTTGTGCCCAGCTATTAATATAATTGCTTTTGCCACAAAAAAACCAATAAAATATGCCGCAAGATAACCTAACAAGCCAAGGCTGCATTTAAATAGAAACCAAAAATAAGTGCAGCCAACGCCGGCAATCAAGCCCACAAATCCGCCTAATATATATTGTTTAGCAGTAATTTGCTCCAAGTGTGTAACTTTTGGCTGCGCGCACTCTTTGCACTTGTAGCCGACAGGAGACTGAACCATGCACTTGGGGCAAATATGTCTTTCGCAAGCTGTGCATTTTAGACCTGTTTCAACGTCTTTGTGAATGTAGCAGTACTTTTCTTCTTCCATAGTTCTTTGACTATCTCCCTTTAAGATAAAAATGCCTATAAATATCTTTTCGACGCTTTTTATTAAAAAGTTTATTTTTTTTGAGCTTTTATAGCGATTTTGAAACAATGCTTTATATTTTATATTTTATTATTTATAATTCATATAATCAAAGCATTTAAAAAAGAGGTATAAAAGAGAAAATTGTCAAAACACATTGAAAATAACAAATCTATAAACAATACAGCTGATGATATTATTAATATTAGCAGTGAACTTATAAAAGAAAGCAATACAAATAATAAAGAGATGAAAATAGCTTTTTATGATGCAAAGCCTTATGATATAGATATTTTTAACGAAATAAATCAAAATTATGGCTACGAGCTCAGCTACTTTAAATATCACCTAAATCCAGAAACTGCTATTTTGGCCAAGGGTCATAATGCAGTATGTGCATTTGTTAATGATGAAATATCTAAAGCAACTATTGATGAACTTGCTAATTGTGGGGTAAAGCTAATAGCCCTTAGATGTGCGGGCTATAATAATGTCGACTTAAAATACTGTGCAAACAAGAATATTCAAGTTGTAAGTGTACCGGGGTACTCACCAGAGGCCGTGGCAGAGCATGCAGTCGCTTTGATTATGACCCTTAACAGAAAAACACACAAAGCTTATAACAGAACTAAAGAAAATAATTTTAGCGTTAACGGACTTTTAGGATTTAATATTTATGGAAAAACTATTGGCGTTATTGGAACAGGAAAAATAGGCCAAGCTTTTATTAAGATAATGAAAGGCTTTGGTGCTAATGTTATTGCATATGATCCATATCCAA
Source organism: Candidatus Gastranaerophilales bacterium (assembly GCA_028277625.1). GTDB lineage: Bacteria > Cyanobacteriota > Vampirovibrionia > Gastranaerophilales > JANQFW01 > JANQFW01. Next base: position 51,719 of record JANQFW010000027.1, read on the forward strand.
ATGAAAAACTGGCTGAAGGCTTGGGCTTTAAGTTTGTGGACCTGCCTGAACTTTATAAAAATTCTGATATAATATCGTTGCATTGCCCTTTAACAAGAGATACCCATCATTTGATTAACAAACATAGCTTATCTCAAATGAAAAGTAATGTAATGATAATCAATACAAGCCGCGGTGGCATAATTAACACCAAAGACCTTATTAAGAGCTTAAAAGCAAAACAAGTTGGTTCTGCCGGTCTTGATGTTTATGAAGAGGAGAGCAGCTACTTTTTTGAAGATTTTTCAAACGAAGTAATTACCGATGATACTCTTGCAAGGCTATTAACCTTTAATAATGTTATAGTTACTTCGCATCAGGGGTTTCTTACAAAAGAAGCATTGCATAACATAGCTGAGACAACACTGAAGAGTGTTAAAGCTTTTCAGTCGGGTAAAGAATTGGTAAATGTTGTTAGGTAGTTAAAACATTTTTAATGTCAGTTGCAACTGTTGCAGGCCAATCAGCATTAATGATAGCTCTGACAACGGCTGTTCTTTGTGCGCCGGCATTTATTACTTCTTGTATATTATCTAAGTTGATGCCACCTATGGCAAACCAAGGTATTGATACATTTTGTGATGCCCACCCTACATATTCCAGTCCAACAGACTTGCGGCCCGGCTTGGTTGGAGTTTCAAAAACAGGGCCTACACCAATATAATCAGCGCCGTTTTCTTCTGCGGTTTTAGCGTCTTCCGGGCAGTGTGTTGAAATACCTATTATTACATCGTTGCCCAGTAGTTTTCTTGCTGAGTGTATATCTATATCTTTTTGTCCTAGGTGTACACCATCAGCTTTGACTATTTGAGCAATGTCTATTCTATCGTTGATGATAAATATAGCATCATACAATGCGCATAGTTCTTTAATCTTCTTTGCCAGCTCTAGGATCTCATCGGCGTGTGCTGTTTTTTCGCGAAGTTGGACAATATCAGCACCACCTTCTAGTGCTGAGGCGACTTTATCTAAAAATTCATCGTGAGTTGCGTATTTTGTTCTATCTGTGACTAGGTATAGTTTGGCCTTTTGTAGCCTTTGGGCTTTTACTTTTTTTTGTAGCTCTTCAAACATCTTTTTTTCCATTGTGTATGACTGGTATCTTAATTCTTCGAAAGTAATGTTAGGGATATCATTTAAACTGCTAAATTCTGCTAGCGCGCGCAGGGCTTGTTGCAGTCTTTTAAAATTCGCCTGGAAAACATTGGTCAATGTTGTTTTATTAGTAGGGTTTGTTATATTGGTGCCAATGTCGCTTTCTGTGTCGCGAGACTTTAGCAAGTCTTCGTAGTTTGAGTTTAGGGTTTTGTTTAGTTCGTGCCTTGCGTATTTTAATTTTTTAGATAATTCTTTATTATCCAAATAGAATCTGGCTATCTCTTCGATTACTCGCAGGGCTTCGTTTGCTCTATTTAAATTTACATCCAGTATTCTGTTCACTGCTTTTGTTTTACCCCAGACTTAAAGTTTTGTTTCGCCGACGTGCTTGACCTTAATTTTTATATTAAAGAATTTTATTTACTTACTTATAATTTTAAAATTTGATATACCGGGTCGATTATAACACATAAACAAAATAAATTCTGTCTAAATGGCTATATATAAAACCTTTTAAAAATATTAAATTATTTTTTGAGGGAGGGAAGAGTATTGGAAAAAAAGCAGAAAGATTTTTATTATTCGATGTCCTTGCCGGATTTAGTGAGGCTATGTCAGCAGGATGACAAGTTTGCACTGGAGACATTAATAAAACGAAATGAAAAAATTGTTTACAATACCTTGTATCATTTGGACCCTAACCGACCTGACTTGTCAGACTTAACACAGGAAGTGCTTTTTAGGATGGCAAGGTCAATAAAGAAAGTGCGGAACCCTGATACTTTTAAATATTGGCTCAATCAGATTATTACCAATCTTTTTTATGATGAATTAAGGCGTAAGACACGTAAGTTGCCTACTGTTTCTATTGATGAACCTATTTCGGATCAGGATTCTACATCTGCTGCGACGCGTGAAATACCCGATATTGGTCAAGTACCCGAAGAGACAATTTTGGGTAGTGAATTGGATGAAAAAATAAAAGAAGCAATTCAAAAATTACCGGAACAGTTTAAGATTGTTATCGTCTTAAGAGAATTACAGGGGTTGAGCTATGATGAAATAGCAAAAATAACCAAAACAAGTATTGGAACTGTAAAATCCAGGTTAGCTCGAGCGAGGGGCAAGCTACAAGACCATATAAGACCTTACCTTCAGTAATTTATCAATGAGAAAGGATTGATGATGGAAGATCATATTTGTGGAGAAATTAAACCTTTGATACCAGATTTTCATGATGGAGAGATAAAAGACAAGGAGCTGTATATAAAGATATCTGAGCATTTAAAGGTTTGTAAGGACTGTAGGATTGAGCTGCAAGAGCTTGAAGAGCTGTCTAAAATTGTGAAAAAATACTTTGATGTTGATGAATTTGAGAAGGATTATAAGTACCACAAAGATACCGAGCATTTGATAAATAGACTGGATGAGGTCCAATATTGCAACAATGTACGTGATAAAATATCTGCTTATATTGATGATGAGTTGCTGGAACAAGATAGGTTGATAGTTGAAAAACATTTGAGAAAGTGCATTGTATGTTATAAAGATTATGAAAACTTAAAGCTTACAAGCAAAATTGTACAAAAATATTTTAAAAATCTTAATTTTCCTGAGTCTGACGTGTCAGATCGTGTTATTGAAAGATTAGATAGGCATAAAAGCAAGAAGATAGCGATTTCCTTAGCTGTTGCAGCTGTATTGGGAATTGCTTTATTTCATTTTATGTTTATTAATGCCTTTAAGTTCGAAAATTTTGACAACAAGTCGTTAAAGAACAAAAATACTGAGCAGTCACCTGAGAAGAAATCTAAAACCGAGAAATTTCTTCCGGGCCTATCCTTCTAGGGGGATAGGCATCCCCTTTTATAGTTTACTGTTTAGTCAACGATAGGCTTAAGCTGTACATTTCAATTATAGCTTTAGTTCAATGTTACTGATGGACTTTGTTTTGTGCTTTTCTTTCGGATAATGGTCACATATAAAAAATAGCAACGATAAACTTCCCTTTGCTAAGCAAAAGTCTGTCATTGCAGTCAATCATCTTTAATTTTTAAACAAAAATCCTTTAATAATGGGGCTTTTTCTTGTTTAATTCTTCTTTTTTACTGCTATTTATATCTATTATATTATTATTTATTTGATTATTTTCATCTTTTAAAATACTAATATCGCCTGCTGAAGCGGTACTAGCCACCTTTGCAACAGCTGGTAATTCTTTGTAACTCTTTAAATTTGCTAATTTATTACCGGAGCTGATTTTGACAAGTTTATACTTGCCCAACTTAAAGTTATCCAGCCTGTCCCAAGCTCTGATATACAAAGCTTTTTCTTTTACTTCCTGCTTTGC
>JANQFW010000070.1 GCA_028277625.1 Candidatus Gastranaerophilales bacterium
TATACTTTTTATTTTATTAATATATATTATAGCAATTCCTGAAACTAATTTCAGGAATTGCTTTGGATTATCCGAAAAAAAGGCTATTTTGTTAAAAAATCGTTACATTTGAATTTAAATTATAGTAATTATAACAAAAGGGACTACATGTTAATTACATGAAATCCCTTTTTATTAAATGTTTAAACTTATTATTTAACTGGCTAACTCAAATTATAGAGCTAGTGTATAAGTGTCTTGTGTAAGTATTCTGGCTCCTAAGGTTTCTTTAAAGTTCAGCAGATCCATATTTTGCATCCCTGACTCTTTAACAATAGAAGTGCCAAAATCTATATATTTATTTTTATCTTTTAATCTGTTAAAAAGCTCACTATAAATAAAATCTAGTGCATAATGATTTTTACCGTTTTCTGAAATTGCCTGATATTGCAGCCTGGACGTTTTTGAATTGCCTTTGTACATTACTACGCCCGCTAGTAGCTCATTATTTTTATGAGCTGTCAATAAATTGATATGCTGAGGGAATGCATTTTGCAAATGCTTTATTTCTTCTACTGTGTGAACCGGTAATGCACCGTATTTATCCATAAGTCTATCTGCCAGAAGCTTCCAATATTCTTCTATATTGCAGTTTTCTTTTATTTGCAGATTGTTTTTGGCTGCATTGTTTGCGTTTCCTCTTTTTTCAAAAAGATTTTGATCTAGTTTAAAACTTGATGTAAAATCTCTGCCGGTTAGCTTAGCGTTGTTTATATGTAAGCAATAAATGTCTTCTTGCGCCGGTATCGTATGGTATACGTGGGGTATGGTTTTATAATTTAATGTTGTGATATTTTCTTGCCTTAGATAGTCTTTTAAAGCATCGAAAATAGTTAGCATTTTATATGTTTTCATTTTTTTATCAGATATAATACCGCCAAAGGTTAATCCGTTATGAGAATTTAACGTGTTATCCTTGATACTGCCGGGCAATATGGCGACGACTTTTCCATTGCTTGTGAATAATAAAGAATTATCTTTAAATCTATCAGAATGATATTCCATGTAGTTTCTTTTAAATATAAAGTTTCCGTTTTTGGCTTTATCTACAAAGTTATCCCAGGCGTTTTTATGCTCCGGGCTATATTTTTCTATATCTACTTTGAAAGTTCTCATACCAAAATAAACCTCGTTATAAACTTATGTCCTTGTCTTAATGCCTCTGCGAATCGTTTTAATTTTGTATATAGATATTGTTGTTTTGCGCAACCAGATGCAAGAATTGCTCATAGTCTCTTATATAATCATTTGGGTTGTAAAGTTCGCTTGCTATAACCATTAATATGCAATTGTCGCTAAAATTATACATTTCTCGCCAAATATTACTGCCGATGTATAGACCCTTATCAGGCTGGTCTAATAGATACTCCTCTTTGTCAAAGCCGTCATTTGCTAGTATTCTACAGCTGCCGCTTAGGCAGACTAAAACCTGTGAAAGATTCTGATGGGCATGTTTGCCTCTGATTACATTTTTTTTAGTATCAAATATGTAATAAACCCTTTTTATCTCAAAAGGAATCTGGCTGTTTTCTTCTACTGCTATTAAGGCTCCTCTTTTATCTCCCACAGCATTGAATTTAATTAGTTTTGTATCCATTTAATACTCCATATGTTTTTGTATCTATCTGGATAAGGAAGTAATAAGGAGTTTTTATTGAATTTGCGTTTTGCCGCGTTACCGACTTGTTTTGCCTTTAAAGTAGACTAAGTATAATTTTCCTTATCTGCTTATATATAAATACAAGTTTATTTATCTTCATATTGCTAAAATGTTGATATTTAAGGAGTAATTAAATGGGCAGTTAGACAATACTCGATTAGGTGTTTTGTATAAATTAAGATGGGTGCATAAAAAATAAAAAAAAGCGGGGTTACCCCCGCTTATAGCATATCTATCCAGAAAATTATTTTTTTACATGGGCCATCCGTAGTTTTTGTTAGTTTGGCTGATATTTTCTCCCTCAATATTTGTATTAGCAAGGCTTGCCAGAGCTCCATTAATATTAGAGTTTTGTTGTAGTGAGTTTACGCTTTGGAAGTTATTATTTGTTAAGTTACTGAGGAAACTTCCGATACTGTTGTTGTATTGTTGAGCGTTTTCATTGTTAAGGCTGTTGTTTGTTAAGGTATCAAAAAAGCTGTCCATGTTGTTATTTTGCTGGACTGCACCATTAGAGCTAATAAGGTTGTTGGCTAGTGTTGAAAAATAGTTATTACTTCCGATGTTGTCCATAACGGAATTTGAGCTGTCTGTGGCTTTGTTTAGGAATTGAGACATAAAGCCGCCATCACTTTTGTTAGTGAAAGTTGAATTTTTGTTATTAGTAGATTCGTTTAACAAGTTTTTAAGGAACCCGCCGTTGCTTACGTTGCTGAAGAAGGAATCAGGTGTATTATAGCTGTTATTTGTTAATGTTGACAGGCTTCCATCTTTATTTTCATTAAAGAGTTGGCTTCTTGCATTTTCTAAACTATTGTTCATTAAGTTGTTGAATAATCCACCTGTATTAGAGTTGCTCAGTGTCATGTCGGAGCCGCCGATATTGTTATTGATTGCGTTAATAAAAAGCCCACCATTGTTTTCGTTAGATTCACTTATGTTAAAGCCGCCCATATTGTTATTAGCAATCTTTGCCAGGCTTGCGAAGTTGTTTAATCCAAAATTGTTGATTCCCATTATCTCTATATCTCCGTTTTCTCTTATATTCTATTACTTATACTTATATTTTTATTTATATGGGTAGGGTAAATGCTCCTATGATTCACTCAGGGAGTGATCATAAGCTTAGAGTTTTTTAGAGTTAGCATATGTTTTATTGTAGCTTGTAATATAATAAAAAAAGAATGATATTTAAAATTGCTATACTTAAGTATATACTTATAGTTATTTTTGTTTAATTTTTTATATTCATTTGCTGTAAATAAGCTATTCCAGTATCTTTTAAGTATATATTAAAATTATTTAAGCATATACTTAAAAGATAAAAAGAACTGTCTCTAAATGATGGAGACAGTTCTTTTTAATTTAGTTTATATTCTTATAATTTAAGTTTTTACAAGAATAAAGGTGCGCAAACTAAAGATACTATAGTCATTAACTTAAGAAGAATGTTTAATGACGGACCTGATGTATCTTTACAAGGATCACCAATTGTATCACCGGTAACAGCTGCTGCATGTGCAGGGCTATTTTTGCCACCGTGATGACCTGATTCTATGAATTTTTTAGCATTATCCCAAGCACCGCCTGAGTTGGCTAACATAATAGCTAAACATACACCAGAAGCTATAGCACCTGTTAACATTCCGCCAAGTGCTTCTGCACCAAGTATCTTACCAAATGCAACAGGAGTAATCACTGCAATTAAGCCGGGAATTATCATTTCTTTTAAAGCTGCGCCTGTACTTATATCTACACAGTTTTTATAGTCAGGTTTTGCAGTACCTTCCATAATTCCGGCAATTTCTTTAAATTGTCTTCTTACTTCTGCAACCATTTGCTGTGCAGCTTTACCGACAGCACTCATTGTTAGTGCGCAGAATACGAATGGTAAAGAAGCACCAAATAATATACCTGTTATAACTGTAGGATTTAGTATATTAATAGCACTTAATCCGGTAACTTTGGTATAAGCAGTTAACAATGCTAGTGATGTTAAAGCTGCAGAACCTATTGCAAAGCCTTTGCCTATAGCAGCTGTGGTATTACCTACTGCATCAAGCTTGTCAGTTCTTTGTCTTACTTCCGGCGGTAATTCTGCCATTTCTGCAATACCACCTGCGTTATCAGAAATCGGGCCATAAGCATCAACTGCAACAATCATTCCGGTTGTTGCTAACATACCTATAGCACAAATTGTCATACCATAGATGCCACCTACTTGAAAGGCAATAACTGTTGCTGCACAAATGAAGACAATAGGAAGGAAGGTTGATACCATACCCACACCTAAACCTGCAATAATATTTGTTGCTGCACCTTGAAGTGAAGCATCAGCTATTTTTTTAACAGGATTAAAGTCAGAAGATGTATAGTATTCTGTGATAACACCAATTGCAGTACCTGCAATCAATCCTACTACTAATGCCCAATAAACACCAAAGTTATCCGGCATTACTGCTTTTACTATAAAAAATGCAGCAATTACTAACAATATTGCTGAGCCAAATGTTCCGGCATGTAGCGCTTTCATCGGATTAGATTTTTCATCGGTTCTAACCAGGAATATACCTAAAATTGAAGCAAGAATACCAACAGCGGTAATTATTAGTGGTAAAAACACACCGTTTAAATTGTTAAATGTTAGAGCCCCAATAGTCATAGCTGAAATAATTGCACCTACATAAGATTCAAACAAATCAGCGCCCATGCCGGCAACGTCACCAACATTGTCGCCAACATTATCAGCAATTACTGCAGGGTTTCTTGGATCATCTTCAGGAATTCCAGATTCTACTTTACCTACCAAATCTGCACCTACGTCAGCTGCTTTTGTATAAATGCCACCACCAACACGTGCAAATAAAGCAATTGAACTTGCACCTAAGGCAAATCCATTTATAATGCCAGGCTCTTTGAATATCAAATATAAAACAGATAAGCCTAATAAACCTAGGCCTACAACAGTTAATCCCATAACTGCACCGCCTGAGAATGCAATTCTTAAAGCGGAGTTTTGGGAAATCATTGCAGCAAAAGCTGTTTTGGCATTTGCTCTTGTTGAAATAAACATGCCAATATATCCGGCTAAGGTAGAAAATCCTGCACCAACCAGGAAGCAAATTGCAGTTTGCCAGCTAATAAAATAGCCTATTGCAAAAAATACTACTGCTGCAAACACGCTTAAAATTTTATATTCTCTAGTTAAGAAAGCCATTGCACCTTCTTGAATATATTTGGATATTTCTTGCATTCTTTCATTACCGGAGCTGCTTTTAAGTATTCTTAGTGTTAAAGCGCCACCGAATAATAAAGATGTAATTGCACAAGTTAAAGCTAAGTATGCAGCGTTTTGTGTATCAAGTAAATTGACTTTTAACCCTGCAACAAGAGTAATGATTACTGCTGCCAGAATACCGCCGGCAACTAAAAACTCTTTGCCCCAGAAGCTACTAACTTTGTTTGTGTCTTCTTCATCTGCTTTATCATCATTTTTTTCATCCTTTTTACAATTGCATGATAAGCAACAACATCCAGAACTTGTGTCTGTTGTTTGGGTATTTTCGTTGTTTTCAAATGACATGTCAACCTCCAATGTAAACTATTCAATACCTTATATGTAGACTTATACTACCTACCTTATTCAATTTTTTATCTATTCATACATTAATTATAAAAAATTCTATATATAATGTATTTTAACTTTAAATGATAATATTTTTCTATATATTAACAAGCCTAATTTTTGAGAGTGATAGGCGTCACACTTCTTGAATCAATTAAAGCTAGGGGCTACTCTTTTCTGAGTAGGCTACCAGTAATAATCATAACTTATAAATAAAAATAGTGCAAAAATTTAGTTATGCAGGACAATTCAGGCATATAGCCGATACTTTAACTCTTGATATATTATAAGATTATATATTGCAAATAAAAAAAGCGACTAAAAGTCGCTTGATAAAACAAATCCGAATACATCTTACCATATTTATAATCTAATTCTTACTTTAGTTACTTATTTGCTAACTTATTTTTTATTTCATCTTATATTATCTTTATTCCACGTTTGAGTAGTTTTATAACATTAAAAGATCATGTTCTTTACAAAACTTTATGTATCTTGAATTTTAAAGGGACTAAAAACTTTATATTTATTTAAATACAGGTTATATTATATTAAAGTTGTACGAGTTATAAATCAGGTTTTTTGTTTAATAAAATTTAATACAAAAAATAGCATTTATATAATTATCTTTATTACCTCATTCACTAATTTAATTTGAAATATTTAGAACAGCGAAACTACTAAATTGTTTATTTAAATTTATATTATTATATAACTATATATTAAAAAACAAGGAGGAATTTTTTAAAAAAATATTAAACATCACTTTCAAAATAAATGATTACATATATCAGTATTATAAGCATAATTAGCTAGATAAACTACTTAATCCAAAGATTACATAAAAAATAAAATAAAAATATATACATTTAGCATTATCCACTAATTAACAAAAATTAATTTAACATTTATCAACATTGTAAATCAATAAATGTATTTTTATTTTTGTTTGTATTAAAATCAGTATGAAATTTATGAGAATATATGCTTATGTTAACTTTTTAAAATATTTTTTAAAAATAGGAAATTTGTTTAGTATATATTACTTTAATATTTTATATAGACGGATGATATGAAAGAGGAAAAAAATGTCTCACAAGCAGTTAAAATTTAAGTTAATATCAATAGCAATGTTATTGGTATTGGGTTCAACTTCAGTACAGGCACAAAGTGTGCAGGTTCCAACAAACTTAAATCCAGGAGCAGTTGATTCTTATAACAAAAAAAATAACAACTTGTATGATAGGTTAAAAAAGAACGATGATGAGTCAGATAGCATAATTGACAAAACTAACTTTTCTGACAAAGAGTATGAAACAGAAAAATCCTACAGAAAATTTACAATACATACAGTAGAGTTTGATGGCAACACTGTTATTAAAGATAAAGAGTTGAATGAACTTGCAGAAGGCTTTTTGGACAAAGAGATAACTATAAAAGAGTTAAAAGCTTTATCCAGGCAAGTAACCGGCTTATATAAAAATCGCGGATATATGACATCTTTTGCTTATATACAACCGCAAAATATAAGCGATGGAGTTCTGACAATAAAAGTACTTGAAGGAAAAGTCGGCACCATCAATATTATGGGTAATAAATGGACAAAAGACAGCTACCTTAATAATAAAGTATTTAAAGCTAATAAAGTAAATGAAGAAAAAGTTTTTAATGTTGATAACCTTAAAAACTCAATGAGAACAGTTAATGAGATATCTTATTTAAAAGGTCGTGCAACTTTAACACCGGGTGAAGTACCTGAGACTACAGATATTGAATTAAATTTAGAAGAAAAACTGCCGATTAGAGCAGGTGTATCTTATGACAATACTGGCCCAACTGTTGTTGGCGAAGATAGAGTAAACTTTTTAGTAGGTATAGATAATGTTACCGGATTTGGTGATACACTATACGCGGTTAACACTCTTGCAAGCGGTACTACCGGTGTAGGAGCAGGTTATAAATTACCTCTTGGAAGTAAAGGTACTGAAATAGGCTTTGACTACTCTTACTCTAATGTTGAGCTGGGGCGTCAGTTTAAACGCAACAACATAGAAGGTAGTTCCACCAACTATAGAATATATTTAAATCAAAAATTATATAAATCTGCTAACTTAGATATTTCAACTGACCTTGCTTGGGATATGAGAGCATCTGAAGCCACTATATTTAACCGATCTATAATCGATAAATATAATTCCAGAGTTCTTAGATCAGGAATAAACTTAATTAAAGATGATTCTTACGGCAGATTGATTGCAAGAATAGAAAATAGCATTGGCTTACCTGTTTGGGGTGCATCTACTCAAAATATACAATTTGGAAGTGGTCATGGCGTACCGACCAGTAAATTTTATAAGCTATCCGGTCAGGTAATTAGAGCAAATGCTTTGCCATTAGGGATGCTGGGAGTATTTAGATTAGGTGGTCAATTTACATCTGACACATTGTTACCTTCTGAAAAATTACTTTATGGCGGTATGAATACTGTACGTGGTTTCCATGAATCAGAACTTATTGGTGACCTTGGATATAATGCCAGCATAGAAGTAAGAACACCTATATTTTTCCTTCCGGAAGCGATTTATATTCCAAAGTTTTTTAGTAAAAATACTGATGAATCTTATGAGCTAAAACTAAAAGAGCGAATCAACTTTGTGACATTTTATGATCAAGCATTTGCTCAAGATATACATCAGGGTAGCAATGAAACTTTTAGAAACTTTTATCAGTCACTGGGTTGTGGCTTTAGAGTTAATCTGAGCAAAGTTTTAACAGGAAAGATCGACGTGGGATTTCCTATTGGTCGCAGCAGATATAATAACCAAAATGCAGCCAGATTCCACTTTGGTATAGCTTCTAATCTTTTATAATTAAATTTAAATTATTCGGTGCTCCTTATGCGCCGGCTAGAGGATATGATTTTTGAATTCTATCCTAATATACCATTATTTTAAAAATTCAACCTTATAATAGATGATTTGAAAAATAGACTGGAGAATTAACATGAAGAGAAAAATTAAGCGAATTCAACAAAAAAAGTTGAAAAACAAAAATTTTATGAATTCAATTAAAGCAAAAACTTCATTAGTATTGGCTTTGAGTGCCTGTCTATCATTACCTTGTTTGGCATCAGATAATTTGCCTGTGCCAAACAGCATTGACGGTGCAAGCTTAAATTATTTAGACAAAACAGGTGCTAGTATTAACGCAGGCTCTTATTTAGATAAAGCAAATGCGGCAAAGCAATTAAATATTAACGTTGCAGATGTTGTTTCGCAAATAAACTACGATACTTATAATATAGGTACAAGTAATATAGTTAATTATAACTTTACAAGTGCTGATCAAGTGTCTATAAACTTAGTTACAGGTTCTGACCCATCAAGAATACTTGGTACAATGCAGTCTCAGTTAAATGGTCAACTTGGCCGGGGCGGTACTATATATTTGTTAAATAGAAATGGTATTCTATTTGGTGCAAACTCAAAAGTTAATGTAGGTGCACTAGTTGCAAGTACTATGGATATGGCCAGTGCTTTTGATACAGACAAAGGCTTATTATCCAGAGCATTAGAGGCAGATCCTGCCGGTATTTATATGGAAAAAGGCAGTAATTTTACTGTTCAAGATGACTTGGTATTTATTGCCAGCGCAATTAAAGACGAAGGCTCTAGGATAGTTGCGCCTGACGCTAATGTGCACTTTATTACTGCTGATGGTGTTTTATTTGAACTTGATCCGAATAACCCTACTAAATTTACTGATGTTAGCTCTGGAGCCCCTATTGTAGTTGATGCTGATGTTAGCGTTGATGGCAATGCGGTTGGTAAAACCGGTACTATTGACCTTAATCCTGGATATGTAAAAGCTAATAACTTAAATGTAATTTCTAAGTTAAGTTATACTGGAGCAAATAATCTTGTGGGCGCAGTTAATTTAAGTTGCATCAAAAAAGTTGGCAATGACTTTAGTGTTGATGCAGATGGAAACCTTACTGTTAATGGTCCTGTAACTGCTGATAATAATATTGATTTAAAAGCTAAGGGGCAAATAAACACATCAAGCTTAAAAGCTACAGCAGGTGACATTGAGTTAACCTCTACCGGTGGCAGCATTACTGTAGATGGAAACTTATACGCAAAGACTGCCGGCAAAAATATATCTTTAGATGCTAATGGTGATGTTACTGTAAATGGTACTATCTCTGCGGGGCAAGATGTTTCTATCAATGGTAATGGCGTAACTGTAAGATACACCAAAGCCGGCAACGATATAAACGTTGAAGGTACATCTTTTAATTCTATACAAGAAAGACAAGATAAGTCTGATATTTATCACGGCTTAAGAGCCGGCAATGATATTAAAGTAGATACAACCAACGGAAAAATTGAAATTGGTTACGTTACTGCAGGTCAAGATATTAACCTAAGCGGTGGAATGATTTCTACAGGGATACTGAAAGCCGGTAATGATATTCTTGTTGATGGTTCTGAGTTTACTACTAAGCAAGAAAGACCAGGTAAATCTACTCTTTATCATCTATTGAAAGCTGGTAATAAAGTTGATATCGCTGTAGGGAATGGAGCTATAGATGTTGGCAATATATCTACCGGCAGTGATATTAACCTAAGCGGTGGCTCGATATCTACCAGAGAATTAAACTCTGGTGGTGATATTGATATAACTGGTTCATCGCTCTCTACAAAACAAGTAAAAGACAATACGTCTGACCTTTATCATGCAATAAAGGCTGACGGCGATATTGATATAGATATAAAAGATTCAACAACAAATGCGCCTGGAGTTATAGATATTGGCTTCCTTTCTTCCGGTAATGATATAACACTAACAGGCAGTTCTATTTCTACAAGACCGATCACAGCTGCTAATGATATTACTGTAGATGGAACATCATTTACTACTAAAAAAGCTGATAAGACTCTTTATAATCCTATAAAAGCCGGTAATGATGTTGATATATCCGTTGGAAACGGGTCAATAGTTATTGGTAATATTTCAGCGGATAATGATATTAAATTAGATGGCGGTGCTGTTTCTACCAGAGAATTAAATGCTGACAATGATGTTGATATATCTGCAACTTCTTTTAATACTGAGCGAACCTTATCAAGCGGCAAAATAGTTCCTCAAGCGGTAAAAGGCGGTAAAGATGTTGATATCGCTATAAAAACTCAATTAAACGGAGACAGTGGTGAAATAAATGTTGGCTACGTTAGAGCCGGTGAGGACTTAAATATTAGCTCGCAAGCTGATGTTAATACCGGCAAATTAAGAACGACTACCGGAAATGTTGATGTATTTGGTAAATCTGTGAAGTCTGATGATGTTATAACTGGCGGAGATGTTAACTTTGATGCTACTGATAATATAGAATTAGGCAATGTTTTTGGTAATAATATTAAAGTTGGCAGCGTAAATCCTCCAAACAACTATCCTGTTGATAATATCACTACAAAAAATATTATAGCTGTTGGTAATATTGATTTATTGGCTGACAAATCAGTTACAACCGGAGATTTATCTTCTGCTACAGGTTATATAAATATTGAGCGCGGACTTATTAATACAGGCAATCTAACTGCTGATAAAAATATCAGTTTAACTAGCACTAGCGATATTTTAACAGGCAATGCTACAGCCGGTACCGGTATAGGAATGGCTGCTAGCGGTAACATAACCACTGGTAACTTAACTACAAGAATCAATGATATTCTATTAATTTCTGGCGGCAATATTAATACTGGTGATATTAACAGCGGTAATGATGTTATACTGGCTGCTATTGGCGGTGTTACTTCGGGTAATATATTAGCGCAAAACGGCATATTAATAGATGCTGTTAGCGGTGGAGTTAGTACCGGTAACTTAACTGCAAATACTGAAGATATTACTGTTTATGGCAATACCTTTATTCGCACACAAGACTTAAACGCTCCTAAAGGTGCTGTTTTTGCTATTCCTCGAGTTAATGCAACCCTTGACACTGTAACATGGGGCTTTGGAGGAATTGATCCATTCATCATATTACTTGAGAATTCTATTGATAGTCGCCAATATGCAGATATGCTAAATAACGCTATAAGAACTCAGCCGGGATTAACCAGAGGGCTTATAGACGGACAAATACAATTCACTAGCAGGTACTTCATACCATTAGCAGCTGCGGCAGAATTGGAAGAAGAAGATCTGTTTGTTGAAGAAGGCGAAGACCAAATTGACGACAATACAGGTACTGAGCAGTAGATAAACACTAAAAAATTTATATAATAAACAAATTAATCCTCGATTTAGCCAATCGGGGATTTTTTTTTGTTTGTATTACTCATAAAGTTAAATTAAAGATGCTCTTTGCGGAGTATATTGGCTATTAGCGGGTGATAATCACCTGTTAAATTTTAGGGTAGAGCGAGTAGATTTCATCAACTGAAAGTGAGGCAAAAAGGGTTTTCTCCCGATGAGGGACAAAGTCTATATAAAACTTTTTATTTCTTGCTTATTTTCGATTCATTTAACATTCTTAATATTATTTTCGATTATAAGAAAAAATATTAAAGTTAATTAAAAAAAGTCCGACAAATATAAAGTAAATACAGTAAACAGACTAGATTTTTTCATAAAACCCCATATTTATCATCTTTTGAACGTAGTGAAGAAGAGGAAGATTTGTGATGCGAACACTTTTATCTTGTATGATTTTTATATCAATGTTAGCGATGTTCTTAGTAACACCAGCTTCTGAAGCAGGCAATAGGTATAAGTTTATAACAAAAGATAAAAAAATAGTAAACGCATTAAATTTGCTGGAAAAATCTCCTCAAAAATGGGTTATTGATGTATTAAAAGGAGAAAATCCACATGGTGAAATTATTCAAGTTAAATTCTTTAAACTATCTTCTATCAGTCCTAAATTTAAGAACTACGAAGCCTTGTTTTGTCAGGATAACTGGGGACAATACATTATACTGATAAATTCTAAAAATAAAAAGGCGCCTGTTGAAGCTATAGCATCTTTATTATCGCATGAGGCTGTACATCAGGACAAAGACAACTCTATAGAAGAGGAAATTACTGCGTGGACCAATGAGGCAATAACTTGGAGTTATTTAAAAAAGCAAAACCCTAAATTAAGCAGTGAGAATATGAAAAAACACAAGCTGGTAAGAAGATTAAACAAACTGGAGAAAATGTATTTAAGCGCAAATAAAACCTCTAAATACATACAAAAAGCAGTAGTAAATAATTCTGCTTACAAAGGTCTTAAAAGATACTCTATCGGTTATGGCAAGTAAAATTTTTATAAAAAACTAATTTAAAACTTAACTTATCCCTTTATAGCAAGATAATACCATGTGCTCTATATCCCTATTGTTTTAACGCAATAGGGTTAATTTATGTGAATTAATTAAATTATTAGAATTGCATGACTGTTGCAGATATGATACACTAAAGCTTATGATGATAAAAGAAATAGCTTTTTACAAAACACAAAACAATAAAGAACCTTTTAAAGAGTGGGCTCGTTCTCTTGACAAAGTTAATAGGGCTAAAATAAATATGAGGTTATTAAGACTTTAACATGGCTTATATGGTGATTTTAAGCAGCTTAGTCATGACTTAAGAGAGTTAAGATTTAAAAATGGTTTAAGAGTCTACTGTTCTGAAATTGATAATAAAATTATAGTTCTTTTATTAGGTGGTAATAAAACTAGACAATCAAACGATATAAAAAAAGCAAAAGAATACCTAAATGACTATAAAGAAAGGCGCGAAAATGACTAATAGAAATGACTCAATGGAGCTTACAAAATTTAGAGACTTCTTAATAGAAGATCTACAAGACGTAGAAATAGCTCAAGCTTACCTAGAAGAATGCTTTAATGAATATATGGAAGATGGAAACCTAGAAATATTTTTACACTGCCTTAAACCGCTTATTCAAGCACAAGGTAGCATAAGCGATTTCGCAAAAAAAGTAGGCTTAAACAGAACCTATCTCTATAAGATTTTTAATAACACAATAAAGCCTGAATTTAATACAGTAATGAAAATAATAAAAGCTCTAGGCTTTGAAATTTCTTTTAATGTTAAAAATAAATCTGCTTAAATAACATTAAATCTTTACGACTTACATATAGCATGCCCCAAAATATCCATAAACAAAAAATAATCCTTTTCGTAAATAAACTTTTTTAAGTTATTTACAAGCTTGCAAAAGTTTATATCTGTTTTTTGTGGATACAAAAAGTATTCATAATAATTTAATGCGCTTTTAATAATCTCTAATTCTTCATCAGAAAGGTTTAAATCTGTCTCAAGCAACTCTTTTAATAAATGATAACGTTTTTCTCGTCTCTGATTCCTATCATTTCTATGATCAGGACAAAGTATATAATTGTACACCCGTGCTACTTTGCCTTGAGATACTTTTGCACCTATATTATTAGAACTATGTTGCCTGTACGACATCAAAGGCTTATCTAAATACTTTATCCCATCCATTTTATGCGCCACAATTGGCAACCACCAATCATGCTGAAAATAAGTTGATGGAATTGGCAATGCTTGCTCTACAAGCTCCATGGTAAACATCATAGTGCAGCCATATATATTTTTTTTGAATATAAAATCACAAAAACAACAATCTCCTTCAGCAATATCGTTGCATTTGTTTTTGAAAGATGTATGGATAATTTCATTTTTTTCATTTGTTAAAACCGCATCAGAATAAATCAGGGAGTGGTTCCCAATATTATTTATTAGTTTTTCTAATTTGTCTTTTTTCCAGATATCATCCTGGTCGGCAAGCGCTATATAATCTCCGCTGCATAGAGATATTGCCTTTTCAAAATTTTTAGAAAATCCCAGATTTGTTGGGTTTATGGCATACATCAAACCGTGCTTTTTCTTATACTCTTCTAATATTTCTGCAGTACCATCATTTGACCTGTCATCAGTTACTATAACTTCGATATTTGAATAACTTTGGCTATAGATTGAGTCCAGCTGTTGCCTTAAAAATCCGGCTCCATTGTATGTGGCAATAGCAACTGATATTAAGCTGTTATTTTTCATTGCGGTGATAACCTCCAATTTATCATTTTTTTGGAAAATTGAAAAAATTTATTGATTATTTTAAAGAAAAACTCTGAGATCATTGATGAAAATTTGGAGCTAGGTGTAAATTTAGCGTATTTATGCCTAAACTGAAGATATTCACCAAAGAGCATAAGTTTTTCTGCACCATTAAAGTACTTTAAATTATTATAGGCTGTTTTTGCCAGGTTTTGATAAACTAAAGCTTCTTTATCCTTGCTTTTACTTATGCTGGTTGGCAAAATTCTATATGCGGAAATAACTTCATCCGTATAGCCCAATAAATTTTTTGATATTACTTTCAAATAAAAATCCCAATCCTCTACAGCTAAACTAGTATCAAAATTATTTACAATTCTAAATAAATCTCTATGCATCAGGTTAGTAGACCCACCCATTCCCCAGTTAGAGATTATTTCCATACGAAGCCCTTTGTCTGTTTGCATTCTTTTTCTGTCCATATTTCTAATATGGGAAAGCGAACTTTCGCTGATTA
The DNA here is from genome assembly GCA_028277625.1 of Candidatus Gastranaerophilales bacterium. Taxonomy (GTDB): domain Bacteria; phylum Cyanobacteriota; class Vampirovibrionia; order Gastranaerophilales; family JANQFW01; genus JANQFW01. The sequence continues at coordinate 14,935 of JANQFW010000070.1, forward strand.
TGTTGTTATTGGCATCAACAACAATAGCATCTCCTACAACTACTAACTTATGAGGATTTTGCGATAAATATTCATATCTTTTCTCAAGACCATTATTAATTGCATAGTCATCACTGGCGATAATTGCCAGATACTCACCTTTAGCCATATGTATCAGCTCGTTTATTGTTGCTGATATGCCTCTATTTTCCTGGTATCTATACCGGGTGGGGACTCTATCTTTGTTTTTTAAAATCCAGTTAAGAACTACAGTATCAGTGTTATCAGAAGACCCGTCATTAAGAATAAGAATTTCTTTATTAGGGTAACTATCGTTTACTACGCTATCAAGACATTGTTCTATATATTTTTCATGGTTATAAGCTGGGACTAATACTGAAATAAGCGGTTTATTCTGTTGCATGCTGTGTACCTCTTAAAAATAAAATATTTCTAAATAAGAAAAACATTACAATAAAATATAAAAAATAATTTGCTGCATAGGCTTGTGTGGCACCAATAGCACCAAATTCTTTTACAAAATAAAAATTTAATAATATAAAAGAAATAGAAAATATTACTTCTGTAACTATATATTTTTTCATCATGGCCTTGGCTACCATAACAAATGACAACAGCCATGCCAAGATTTTAAAAATACTGCCTATAAGCTGAAATTTAAACAGTGCTGCCATTGGTAAAAATTCTTTTGAAAATAAAATTAAAATTATATAATCTTTAAGCAAATAAACAAGAAGGGCAAGCACAATAATAATCGGTGTAATTATTTTGTACCCGCTTAAAATTTCTTTTTTTAGCTCATAGTTTACTTTAATTTCGGATAACCTGGGCAAATAATACACTGCTAAAGATGTTGTTATAACCATTAAATATAGCTCGCATATTTTCCAGACCCCCTGCCAATGGCCGGCTGTATCCATAGATAAGTTTTCTGCAATATGATTTCTTACTATAATTTGGGCTATGGGTGCTAAAATAGCAGAAATTATAGCCATTAAGGAATATTTCCCTAGTTTTTTAAAGTATTTTGTATTCAATCCTGCCATAAAGTTATTAATATTAAACCAGTTGCTTTTGACAGTAAAAATTAAAGTAACAAAAAAGACCAACGATTGAGCTAGTACACAGGATAGTAAAGCCCCATATACGCCCATAAAAACAACTAAGCCTGCTGTTAAAGCTAAACCGGTTAAACTTGATGCAATATGGATAACTACATATTTTTTTACTTCTTTAAACCCGTTTAGTATGGATATTAAAATACTATTTAAGCCAAAAAATATTAATGTAAATGAAAAAATAACAAAAATACTGCTATAGTCAGGTGTTTTGAGTAAAAATTCTGATAGTTGCTTGCTAAATAGCAAAATCGCTACTGCTGATATGATTGAACTTATTATGCAAATAAACAAAGCACAAGTATGCATACGAGATAATTTAGTTACATCATTTTTATACTCGGATGTGTACTTGACTACGCCAGCTGTAATAGCTCCGCAAGATAAATGCTGAGCTATTGTTATAAAGTTCTGTAGTTGCCCCAGTAGTGCGATTCCGTTTGGACCTATATAAATTGCGATAATTTTACCTACCACAAAACCCGATACGAGCTTGATAAAGGTTGATAATGCTGTAAAAAAGCTGGTTTTTAATAATTTCATATATAATATATTTTTCTTAAACTAAAGTACATTAAAATTATTCACAAATTGCAATATTTCAGTAAATTAGCTGACTATACTAACTCTAAGCTATTTTTTATTTTTAAATGGAGCTTTTTTAAGATTAACCAGTTATTCATAAACATAAAGAGGATAAAAAATAAAAGAAAACTAAATATAATTTACTATGACTTGTGGGTAGTTCAAATAGTTCAAGGCGAGGTAAAACATGGCAAATAAAAACGAAAAATTAATAATAATAGGAGATGGAGAGTTTGCTCAAATTGCTTATGAGTATTTTACTCATGACTCTTCTTATGAGGTAGCGGGATTTTCAGCAGAAAGAAAGTTTTTAAATAAATATGAGCTTTATGGTTTGCCGGTTGTGCCTTTTGAGGAATTGGAAAATATGTATGATCCTCAAAAGTATAGTGTGTTTGTTGCTATTACTTATGGGCAGCTTAATAATGTAAGAAAAAGGCTTTATCATGAGGCAAAAGACAAGGGTTACAAAATAGCCTCTTACATTAGCTCAAGAGCATTTGTCTGGAATAACGCACACGTAGGAGAGAATTGTTTTATATTTGAAAATAATGTTATCCAGCACCATTGCCGTATAGGCAACAATTCAATATTATGGAGCGGCAATCATATTGGTCATAGAACAGAGATAAAAGATAATTGCTTTTTATCTTCTCATGTTACCATTGCAGGCTATTGCCAAATAGGGGAAAATGCATTTATTGGAGTAAATTCAACAATTGCAGATAATCTTAAAATAGGTAAGTTTAATTTTATAAGACCTGCATCTGTAGTATTAAAAGATACTGAAGATAATAAAATTTATCAAGGCAATCCCGCAGAAGCAGCTAAAGTTAGCAGCCTTAGGTTCTTTAAAGTTAAAGAAGAAAAAAAAGAAATTGAAAATAACTCTAATAAAGATAAAGAGCAGGTGAAAACCAAGTAAAAGTCTAAAATTAAAAGAGTATTAAGCTAAATTAATACTCTTTTAATATATATATTGTTTTAATTGTTTTATGTTACGCAAATGATTTTAGAAGGTCACAATCAATAGCTTTATTTACGTCATCCAGGGTGACTTTACCATCGTGTTTGCCATTTTTCGCAGAATCCAGGATATTAAATGCAGATTGATTATCCAGGTAGAATTGCGCTGCTTTTCTTAAGTCTTCATTTGCATCTTTATCCTGTACAATTTTTTCTAAATCATTTTTACCGAATTTATTATCTTGCTTGCCCGCGTCTGCTGTATCTACAGTTCTGATATTATCTCGTATAATTATAGCTGCTTCTTTGGCCGTCATTTTCTTTTCTTCTCCAAGATATTCACCTAAGCCGGCAAAACTTATATCTCCGTCTACATTACCGGTTTTTGCTGAGTCTATCGCATTATATACAGCTTCATTATCTAGTAGATATTGAGCTGCATCTTTTAAGTTTTGAGGCAAGCCTTTATTTTTATTTTTACTGGCAATAGCCTCTAAACCTTTTTTGGTGAAGATACCATTTTTCTCTCCACCCAGTGCTGTATCTAGCAAATCAAAATTATCTTTTAATATTGCAGCTGCCAATTTGGGGTTCATCATATCTCCACAAAATGCGGAAGTGACGCCTGCAGCAGAAGCACTGTTATAATAGTTAGAAAAATAATTATTCCTTTTATCGAGAGACACCATTTCTTTATCAAATAAAGACCTGTTAAGGTCAAAATCACTGGTTCGTGCGGAACGGCTCGGGCACATTGATACAGGTGATGGCTGAGACCAAAATGGCTGTGGAGAGTACTGAGGCTGAGGATAGCCTGATTGAGGCAAATAACTACGACTTGGTGAAAATAAGGATAAAAAAGAATTATCCAAACTACCGCCTTGTTGATGTCCATAGCCATATTGATTCATGACTGGATATGGGTATGCACCCGTATTATAAAAACCTGCATTATAATAAGCCATTACTTCCTCCCGAAATTCCTCTTACATTTTTTATTTCCCCACATCTATATAAAAACATTCAATGATAAAAAATTGCCTAATTTCCTGGCAACTAATCTCTACTTCTGCCAAAAAAGACCCATATCCAATAAAGTAATTCCATTAGTGCATACAATGCTGTAGCTATATAAGTAAGAGCTGCTGCAGAAAGAACTTTTTTAGCACCGCCAATTTCATCATCTACAACATAACCACCGTTAGCAAGAGCTTTTACTGCTCTAAAACTAGCATTTAGCTCAACCGGGAGTGTAATAATATGAAATAATACTACAGAGCCGTACAGCACAATTCCTATCAATGCAATAAGGTCTGTCATTCCACCAAAGCTAGAGTGCATAAACAATCTTAGACCAAGGCCACCCATTAACAATAACGGGCCTAAAAATTGGCCAAGGTTTACAAGAGGAAAAATTCCGGCTCGCATTTTCATTGGTAAATATCCTTGATTATCCTGAATGGCATGCCCTACTTCATGCGCTGCTACACCTTGAGCTGCTATAGAATTTGCACCATATACATTTTCTGAAAGTCTTATTACTTTGTCAGTGGGGTCATAGTGGTCAGTAAGTTCTCCTTTGGTAGGTTCAATTCTAACATCATATATGCCATTATCTCGCAGAATAGCCTGTGCCACTTGAGCACCGGTCATTCCTGTTGAGCTTATTACTTCTGAGTATTTAGAGTAGGTATTTTTTACAAGCATTTGTGGTATAAACACCAATGCCATGCCTACAATAGCTAGTATCATATAAATAGGATCGTAAAACATTGTTTTTTATCCTCCATGTAGTTAATTAATTATTGAAATTTATCCCCTGTATTTATTCTTGCGCCGTTACACCAACTTGCTGCATCCATAACTTTTTTGCCTGGTGGATGAACTTGTTTTACAACAAGGATACTATCCCCTGTTGCAACTTCAACTCCACTTTTTATTATACCAACTATCTCGCCCGGATCAGCGTTTTTAACATTTTCTTTATTTTTTACTTCTGATTCAATTATTTTAACTTTAAGATCGCCAATAAGTGTATACGTTCCAGGCCAGGGATGCATCCCTCGAATCTTATTATGTATGGTTATAGAATCTTCTGTCCAGTTGATAGCACTGTCATCTTTTTTAAGCTTTTTGGCATAAGTTGCATTTTCATGAACTTGAGGCTCTGGAGTGATAGATTTGTTATTCAAACCTATAATACTGTCATAAAGCACTTGCGGCCCAATAGTTGATATTTCTTGCGCAAGCTGCTCAGAGTTCATATTGTTGTCAATTTCTATTTCTTTTTTTATTAGCATTGGCCCCTCATCAACACCAATAGTTGATAACATAGTGGTTACTCCAGTAACCTTATCACCGTTTATGATTGCCCATTGAATAGGGTTTGGCCCTCTATATTTGGGTAATAAAGAAGCATGAAGATTAATAACTCCTAACCTTGGTATATCAAGAACTTCTTGGCTTAAAATTTGCCCAAATGCTACTGTAATAAAAACATCGGCATGCATATCTTTTAATTTACTAATTAATTCTTCATCTTTTTTAATTGATAAAGGTTGATAGACATCCAGGTTGTTTTCTTGCGCTAAAACTTTTACAGGCGGAGGGGTGAGTTTTTTTCCTCTACCGGAAGGTCTGTCAGGTTGAGTTATAACAGCCAAAACCTCTATGTTTTGTTTTTCTATAAAATATTGCAAAGAAGGTACAGCGATTTGCGGTGTACCCAAAAACACGATTTTCATATTATCTCCCCTACTTGTTTATTCTTGCCCTTCAGTTGAAGCTGCTTTTGCCACTTCTTCTTCCAGTTTTTTTTGTTTTTCTGCTTCAGATGCTTTTGCTTCCACAACTTGGATTATAGTTTCCATTTCATCTTCGTTTAACAATTTATCGTCTTCTATAGAAGGAAGTTCGTGCTTTGCTAATTCATTATTAGTTTCAAATCTGTTTCGTGCGTGATCAACAAACAGAATGCCTTCTAAATGATCTGTTTCGTGCTGTATTGCCTTTGCCAGTAAAGACCCGTCTTCTGCTTCGAGGACAAAAGGTTTGCCTTTTAAATCTTTTGCTTTTACCACAACATTAGCATATCTTCTTACGTTTGTATAAGCGCCTGGAAAGCTTAAACAGCCTTCGTAACTATTTATTGGGGCTGATTTTTTTACGATTTTGGGGTTTACAAACACCAAAGGATTAGGTGTTTCATTTTCTTCTGAAACATCTATTACAAATAATCTATAATTCTCGCCCACTTGAGGTGCAGCCAAACCAACACCATTGTTAGCATACATTGTTTCTATCATATCAGTAGCGAGTTTTTTTATTTTAGAAGATATTTTGCCAACTTCTTTTGTTGACTGCCTCAATACGTCTTCGCCATACCTTACAATTCTTAATACTGCCATTTTTATTTCCCAAAATTGTCTATTATCTATAATTAATTATACTTTATAAAAAAAAATTTGGAGATATTATTGGATTTAAAAAAATTTATTTACTTTAATAAAATAATAGCATATTTGAAAATTATTTTTGCATATAATCAAATAAAAATTACACTAATCATAAGATATTCGCATAAAGATCTAGTAGATGTATAAAAATTTTTAATGTTTTTAATATAATATTTTTATCAGCGTAATTGAATTTCGGCAGGGGGCAAAATTTATGAATGATAATATAACCATTATTTCTTCTGATACAATAACAAAAACAGTTTCTGAGCTTTGCAGATACGCTAATATTTATGTGTACAAAGATTTATATAATTCTATTTTACAGGCTTACAATAAAGAAACTGCCGAAAGTGCAAAAGATGTACTAGCCCAGCTTTTACAAAATATAGAACTAGCAGCCAAAAAGCAACGTCCAATCTGCCAGGATACCGGAATGACTGTAGTATTTATAGAAATGGGACAAAATATTGTTATAAAAGGTGAAAGCATAGAGAAAGCTATAAATAAAGGTGTTGAGCAATCATATAAAGAGAATTTTTTCAGGAAATCCGTTGTAGATGACGCTGTTTTTGAAAGAAAAAACACCGGTACAAACACCCCGGCTGTTATTCATTATGAAATGGTACCAGGCGATACTATAAGACTTACAGTTGCCCCAAAAGGTTTTGGCAGTGAAAATATGAGTGCTATTGCAATGCTAAAGCCGGCGTCTGGAGTAGAAGGCCTAAAGCAGTTTGTTATTGAATCAATTAAAAAAGCAGGCTCAAATCCTTGCCCTCCTATTAAAATTGGTGTTGGCATTGGTGGCACTTTTGAGAAGGCAGCTCTTTTATCAAAAAAAGCCTTACTAAAGCCTATAAAAACAGAAACAGAATTGGTTAAAAATCAGAAAACCGATTGTTTTGCAAAACTAGAGTTAGAATTAACAAGAGAAATAAATGAACTAAACATTGGAGCCGCAGGCTTAGGTGGCGATACGACTTTATTAGGAGTAAGTGTACTGGGGTATCCTACTCATATAGCATCTATGCCAGTAGCAGTAAACGTTTGTTGTCATGCAGCCAGACATGCAACAGCAATAATAGCTGATAATGAGGTAGACTTTTTATTGGACGAATTAAAAACAGATTTTCATAATGGAGTAGATAAAAAAGCAGAAGGCATTAAAGTAGATGCAAACGACGCAGAGTTAATAAAAAAGCTTAAAAAGGGTGAAAAAATTCTTTTAACCGGTGAAATTTATACAGGTAGGGATGCTGCTCATAAAAAGCTTGTTGAATGCATAAAAAGTGGTAAACCTTTACCATTTAATCTAAATGAAAAACTAATATATTATGTAGGCCCTTGTCCGTCAGTGAATGGAGAAATTATCGGTCCTGCTGGCCCTACAACAGCATGCAGAATGGATAAATATGCACCTATTTTAATGGATAAAGGCTTATTAGGTTCAATAGGTAAAGGAATGCGTTCTTTAGAAGTAATACAGTCTATAAAGAAAAATAAAGCTATATATTTTATTGCAACGGGCGGAGCTGCTTCTTTATTAGCAGAAAAAATATCTTCTTGCGAACTTATTGCTTACCCTGAACTAGGACCGGAAGCTATATACAAAATAAATGTTATTGATTTTCCTTTAATTGTCGCTATTGATAGCAATGGCGACAGTATTTATTAAAATACCCAAAAGTATACATTAATTATATTTCTAAATGTAAAAACTCCCTTATCGATAAGACAAAGGAGTTTTTTTATTTTATAAAATTATTTTTAATTATTTTTCATATTTTTTAAATATTAAAGATGCATTATGGCCACCAAAGCCAAAAGAGTTAGACATTACAGCGTTTACATTGTCTATTTTTTTTGCTTTGTTAGCTACATAATCAAGGTCACACTTTTCATCAGGATTATCTAAGTTAATAGTTGGCGGAGCAGTTTTTGTCTCTAATACTTTAATGCAAGCAGCTGCCTCAACAGCACCGGCTGCACCAAGCATATGGCCAACCATACTCTTAGTTGAACTTACAAGTAAACCTTGCTTAGCATACTCACCAAATACTCTTTTAATAGCCAATGTTTCGGCTACATCACCTAAAGAAGTACTTGTTCCGTGCGCATTGATATATTGAACATCTTCAGGCTTAAGGCCAGCATCTTTAAGTGCTATTTCCATAGCTCTTGCTGCGCCATCACCGTCTTCGCAAGGAGCAACTATATCATTAGCATCTGCTGTAGCACCATAGCCTACAAATTCTGCTAAAATATTTGCGCCTCTTGCTTTGGCATGTTCAAGCTCTTCTAGCACAAGTATACCAGCGCCTTCTGACATAACAAAACCATCTCTGTCTTTGTCAAAAGGCCTACTTGCTTTTTCTGGCTCTTCATTTCTGGTGGAAAGTGTTCTTGCACTTGAAAAACCGGCAATTGCAAGCTGTGTTAACGGTGCCTCGCAACCACCTGCTATCATTACATCTGCTTCTCCATACTGAATGCTTCTAAATGCATCACCAATAGAGTGTGCGCCTGTTGCACAAGCGGTAACAACACATTTGTTAGGCCCTTTAGCATTTAACATAATAGAGATTCTACCGGCAGCCATATCCACAATCATCATAGGTACTGTAAATGGACTACATTTTGCAGGACCTTTATTAATAATTGCAAGATGGTTCTGTTCAATAGTTGCCATACCACCAGCAGCGCTACCAACAATAACACCAACTCGTGTAGGATCTTCTTTATCCATATCTAATTTGGCATTTTCTACGGCTTCTTTTGCTGCAATAATACCTAATTGAGTATAGCGATCCATTCTTTTGGCTTCTTTTTTATCAAGATGATCCGCAGCTTTAAAGTCAGCTACTTCACCGCCAAATTTTACATTATGCTTGCTTAAGTCAACCTGTGTTACATTTTTTATACCACTTTTGCCATCTTTCAGATTATCCCAGAATAAGTCTAAGCCAACACCGAAAGGACTTACGACTCCCACTCCGGTTACAACAACTCTTCTGGTTCCATTTGCCATATTCTTATCCTATCTCTTATTACTTAATTGACTTAATTATGCAGATTGCTTTTCGATAAAACCAACTGCATCTTGTACAGTAGCAATTTTTTCAGCTTCTTCATCAGGTATTTCGATGCCAAATTCTTCTTCAAAAGCCATTACTAATTCTACAGTATCTAAAGAATCAGCACCTAAATCAGCCGTAAAACTAGCTTCAGGAGTAACTTCTGCATCGTCTACGCTTAATTGCTCAACAACAACTTTTTTTACTCTTTCTAATATTTCAGCGTTACTCATTTTTTCTTTCTCCTCTTAAAGTATACTAAAAACATTTTTTTAGTTTTAAATTATTACCATTATATTGTGTTTAATCAATATTTACTTGTCTACTTTGATTTTAAAAAATATTAACATAACTTAACTTATTTTCAAATAATATATTTGAACTAAGCTTGATTATTAAAACGCAAGGCCACCAGCAACTTCTAAAACCTGAGCAGTTACATAACTAGCAGATTCGGCAAAGTACATAACAGCATTAGCTATATCTTCAGGTTCTCCTAACCTGCCTATTGGTATACTAGCTTGTACTTTTTCTTGATCAAGATCACTTGTCATGTCTGTTGCGATAAATCCAGGTGCAATAGCATTTACAGTTACTTTCCTTGGAGCTAATTCTTTTGCAAGAGATTTAGTAAAGCCAATTAAGCCTGCCTTTGCCGCAGAATAGTTAGCTTGCCCAGGGTTTCCGTATACTCCACATACACTGGATAAGTTAATTATAGCCCCTGATCTTTGTTTCATCATTACTCTGGCTATCGGCTTAGTTACATAAAATGCACTATTTAGGTTTGTGTTTATAACATTTTCCCAGTTTTCCTCGGACATTTTTATAAACAATCCATCTCTGGTGATACCCGCATTATTTACAAGTACATCAACTCTTTTGTACTCTTTTATAATAGAGTCTGTCATTTCTTTTACAGCTTCTGGATTGCCAACATCGCATTTATATGCTTTTGCAGTTCCACCAGCCTGTTGTATTTCTTCTACCACTGCATTTGCAGCAGCATCATTACTTGCATAGTTTATCAAAGTAATATAGTCATTTTTAGCCAATTCTAGGGCAACAGCTTTACCGATTCCTCTTGAGGCACCCGTGACTAATGCTACTTTTTTACCTTCCGTCATACTTCCTTCCCTTTATATTAATTTAAAACAGCAAACTGCTCTTTTAACTTTTCATAAGATTTCATATCAGAAACACTATATACTTTCAAGCCTCTTGAAATTTTTCTGATCATACCGCTTAAAACTTTCCCCGGCCCGATTTCTACAAAGGTGTCAACACCTTGCTCAGCCAAATATAAAACACTTTGTGTCCAATAAACAGATGAATAAATTTGATCAACCATCTTTTGTTTAAATTCTGAGCCATTAATTGTTTCTTTTGCATCTACATTTGTTATTACAGGTATTGTAGAATCATTAACTTCTATATTCTGTATAAATTCTGCAAAACTCTCAGATGCCCCCTTCATTAAAGCAGAATGAAAAGCACCACTCACCGCAAGAGGAATAACTCTTTTAGCTCCAGCTTCTTCAGCTTTTTTATTTGCACTCAGAACAGCTTCAGATTCACCAGTAATAACAATTTGTTCAGGTGTATTGTAGTTAGCTACACTAATTTGTCCAATTTCTTTGCAGCTATTAACAATTTCATTCACCTTAGACTCATCAAGACCTAAGATTGCAGTCATTGAACCCGTTTGAAACTTGCTCATGAGTTCTGCTCTTTTATTAATAGCTTTAATTGCACTATCTAAATTTAAAACACCAGCTGCATACAAAGCTGCATATTCACCCAAACTATGACCGGCAACAAAATCTGGAGTAAGCCCCAATTCGTTTTTTAATAGTTCATAGCCGGCAATAGAAACAGACAATATAGCAGGCTGTGTGTTTATCGTTTGCTTTAATTCTTCTTCAGAACCTTCAAAACAAAGTTTTACAACGTCCTTGCCAATAATTTCATTAAATTTTTCAAAAACATTTTTTGCCTTATCAGAATTTTGATAAAAATCCAGTCCCATCCCAACACTCTGCGATCCCTGTCCTGGAAATATAAAAGCTACCTTACCCATTTGCTCTACCTATGTTTTATGTTTATTAATTATTTAATATTTGTTAATTATTATTTTTTACGTTTATCAAGAGCTCTCCAACGAACAATAGCAGTTCCCCAGGTTAAACCTGCTCCAAAGCCACACATTGCCATTATCGAATCTTGTTTAATCTTACCATTCATTATTTCTTCCACCAATGCAACACATATTGATGCTGTTGATGTATTACCATACTTATCTAAATTTGCAATTACTTGCTCCTCTGATAGGCCCAGTCTTTCCATTATAGAAGAAACAATTCTCATATTTGCCTGATGCGGAATTAAATAGTCAATATTATCTGTGCTTAACCCTGCACCACTCAAAGCATGTTTAATTGACTTTGGCACTACACTAACTGCAAACTTATATATTTCTTTGCCATTCATATTTACATACTGCTGCTTTGCCTCATTTGGTTCAACCAAAGGACAATTCTTGCCATTTAACGGAATAGATAACTCGCCTGCTTTTTTACCATTAGCATGCATATCAACTGATAATACATCATTTTGACCGTCAGCAGATTGCTCAAGAAGCAAGGCTCCTGCACCATCACCAAAAAGTATACAAGTTGACCTGTCTTCCCAGTCTAAAAACCTTGAGTGAACATCAACACCAAGAAGAAGTACTTTTTTATAAGTACCTGTCATGATAAAGTTTCTGGCAACATTTAGTCCGTAAACAAGTCCTGTACAAGCTGCAACAAGGTTAAAGGCAGCAGCATTTACAGCCCCTATTTCAGCCTGAACTTCGCATGCGGTTGATGGATACAAAGAATCTGGTAATGATGTTGCAACTATTATCAAATCAACATCTTCAGGCTTGACATCAGCAAATGCCAAAGCATCCAATGCAGCCTTATACGCCAGTGATGTAGCGGTTTCATTACCACTTACAACTCTTCTTTGCTTAATACCTGTTCTAGAAGTTATCCATTCATCATTAGTATCAACTAGCTTTGCTATATCCTCATTTGTTATAACTGTTTCAGGAATATATCTCCCAATTCCCGTAATAGTTACAGGATTAAAACTTAGGTTATCATTCATCATATTTTATTTAACTCATACATTTCTGATATTTTGCCGTTCATATTTTTTTCAACAGCTTCTTTGGCAACTCTAACCGCATTTTTTATTGCATTAGCGTGGCTGCCACCGTGAGCAATAACGCATACACCCTTTATGCCTAAAAGCAAAGCACCGCCGTATTCTTCATAGTCAGAATTTTTCTTTAAATTAATGAAAGCTTTTTTAGCTATATATGCTCCTACTTTGGTTATAAATGAACTTTTCAATTCATCTTTTAACTTTTTCATAACCATTCTAGCCACACCTTCCGCAACTTTTAGAGTTACGTTTCCAACAAAGCCATCGCATACAACTACGTCACAATCTCCGGCAAAAAGCTCTCTGCCTTCTATATTACCTACAAATTTATATTGGTCAGTATGCTTTGATAACAATTTATATGCATTTTGAGTGAGCAAATTACCTTTGCTAGATTCTCCACCGATATTTAAAACACCAACTCTAGGATTTTCAACGCCCATGATAGCTGACGAAAAAATACTTCCCATAATTGCAAATTGATAAAGCATTTTTGGATTACAAGAACTATTTGCACCTGCATCAATAAGTACTGCAGGCTTGTCAGTTGTTGGTAAAATTGCGGCAATTGCAGGCCTGTCAATACCTGGTAACCTTCCCAGTCCAAATAAAGATGCAGCCATTGCCGCACCAGTACTTCCTGCAGCCACTAGTCCCTGAGCATTTCCTTTTGCCACCTGGTCTACCGTTACAACAATAGAAGCATCTTTTTTTCTTCTTATCGCTGTTCCAGGTGATTCATCCATCTCAATAATGCTGTCAGCTTTGACTATCTCGATATCAAGCTTATCCACCTTGTATTTATTCAATTCTTCTTTTATTTTATCAACTTTTCCTACAAGTTGAATACCTACATTGTATTCTCTGGCAGCATCTATTGCACCTTTTACTAATTCCTCGGGAGCATAATCTCCCCCCATGGCATCTATTGCAATTTTTATTGACATTTTTTTCTTCTTATTCTTCTATCTTTATACTCGCAGGTTTTCCACCGTAATAACCGCAAAAACTACATACTGTATGTGATAATTTTAATTCATTACAGTTTTTGCATGCTGTTGTAGTTGGAAGTGTAGCTTTCCAATTTGATCTTCTGTGCCCTTGTGCGGATCTACCTGTTTTTTTCTTTGGACATGCCATAATATCACCTATCTTTCCTTAATTTGACTTATCATCATCCATTTTATCGGATAACTTCTTAAATATTTCTAATCTAGGATCTATTTCATCCTTCTTATTCAAATCTTGCAAGGCTTCTGTGCCTTTACAATTAGTATCACATAAATTTTTTCCAGGAACATTTATAATTATATTTTGATAAATTAAATCTGTCACGTTAATTTCTTCACGACCTTGTAAATCTTCTACCAGGTCTTCCTCGCTAAGCTCGCATTCTGTTTGACTTTGAGGAATATCAAGATCTTTCTTTACAAACTTTTCAAGAAAACTAACATTTATATTATATTCAAAAAAATCTAAACATCTATCACATATTAAATTTAACTTAGTATCAACCTCACCTTGAACTAATACGCCATATTCGGTTAATTGCGCGCTAACCTTGCCTTTTACAGGCTTTTTATTCTCTAATTCGTCAATAATTTCATCAAAATAAAAATCCTGTTTTTGCTCAGGTTGACCTTCTAATTCTTTTAAATTTATCTTCAATTTGATCTCTTTCTAAAAGTAATAAAAATACAGTCAAAAGAAAAGTTGACATCTTCATTCTATTTGCAAGAAACAATTTGTCAACTTTCTTTTTTAATTTTTTATATTGTTTTTAAATTAAATTTTGAATTACTCTTTTCTGAGTTTAGCCTGTTTTGTTGAATTTAAGAGCATTAAACAATCTGAAAAGTATTTTAGAGTATGCCTTAAGTTAAATTTTAATATTTTTTACACTTAAAAGAAATCTGATTAATTAATTTTAAATTCTTTAATATCATTGATATCAAGAATTTCATTTATTTGGTTATTTTCATTATTTTCATTTAATAGTTTTCTTAAGCGTAAAATTCTTTGATTTACATCGGTAAATCGATCTGCACCAGGAACTTTTTCTAAAAATATTTCAAACGAATTAATCGCTTCTTGATTTAACCCCTGCTTTTCCAGTATCAACGCTAAATTATAGTATGCCTGATAATATTTAGGGTTCAGTTCAAGAACTTTATTGGTTGAATCTAACGCATTAGGATAGTCGCCTACTTCCTTATAAGCAATACCTAGGCCCAAATAAGCATCTGTATAATCCGGTTTTTTATCGATTGCTTGTTGATATAAAGTTATAGCTTGAACAAAGTTTCCTGATATTAAGTTTTCATTAGCTTGATAAAAAAATAGTCTGGCATTACTAGCATAACCAGGCAATAAAAGTGCTATTGCAAAAATTGCATTAATAATAACCGGATGTAATATTCTCATAATCGTAAACCTGCATTTATTCAGTAATAATTTTGCGCTACACGTAGTAATAAGTATACACTATTACTTGATGCAAAAGAATCAATTATTAATAGAAATTTTTACAGATTTACCTTTTGTTACAAATCTTAATTTATCTTCTCTAGCCAACCAGCCAATTGCCATAGTAGCTTGATCTGGTCTTAATTCCAAATTTTTTTTTAAAGCAGTAATTGAAGATTCACCGTTTTCATCTAAATAACTCCAAATTTTTCCTGCCGTACTGCCTATTGAGTCTTTCATGAATACCTCCTTGAAATTATATTAACAATATAAAGTACTAGAAATATTTAATAATACTTAATTACAAAATATTACTTTAATTTTCTAAAAGATAAAAATATATTTATCCATTTTTGATCTGTTAAATCTAATAAAACAACCTATTCTCTAACAAAGAGTAAACTTGAATTTCTTTTTGGACCAATATAATAATCAAAATTTCTTTATGCGTATTCTAGTACATAGTAAAATTATCAATAAAAAAATTTCAATTACATTCCTAAAAAAGTACTATTTTTATCTAAGAATATAACCCATTTATTTTATTTTTAATTATTTTTATATTACTTATTAGATAAATTTTACCTAATCATTATCATTTAATTTGGTTTTTTATTGTTGAAAAAACATCATTGTTTATTCAATTAATTAATTTAATAGAATAAACTTAACAAAAAATCTAAATAAAGACTTGACTTTTGCAATAAATAAGATATAATATATATATATATAACACTTAGACTGCACAAAGTTTAATAGCACAATCTACGGTATTTAACTTACAGCATCTACAGTTGTGTTAGATCTGGGTGTTATACCACTTTTACTTTTTAGTTTGGTTCCTTAACCGTAAAAACTGAACATTACTCTTTTTGTATGGTTTTCCATACTGTCCTCACTAAGTAGTTAGTTAGTTAAAAAAGAAAAGAACAGTCCGTCTGCAAGGAGTGGTTAAGTCTATAGACTGTCCGCTCCTTGCTCGCATGTTATCAAAAAAATTCGATCTTGCTAACAAGCTCACAAAGATACTTTTCAGGATTTGCAATTGCGCTATTTGCAGAACCCGAAAGATCACAAAGGGAATAAATCTCATCAAAGTAAGTGTCAAGTTGATTATTACTCTGTGCATCGCCACATATAGCTATACATTTTTTATTATATTTTTGGGCAAGCTGAGCAACTCTAATGGGAGCTTTGCCGCTTAAAGTTTGATAATCTAACTTCCCCTCACCTGTTATTATCAAGTCAGCTGTTTTAACTTTATCTTCAAAATTCAATAAGTCGCTAATAATGTCAAAACCCTTATTAATTTGTGCATTTAACACTTGAACCAATCCATAAGCTAAACCGCCTGCCGCACCTGCCCCAGCGATACCTTTGCAATCTTTGTTCAATAAATTTTTCATTATTTGGGCAAAATTAGCAAGTGAATTGTCTAGTATTCGTATATCATCTTTTTTTGCACCTTTTTGTGCAGAATAAACATATGTAGCTCCATTTGTACCAGTCAATGGGTTATCAACATCACAGGCAATTATTATATTTGTATTATTTATTTTTTTATTTAAATTAGAAAAAT
>JANQFW010000038.1 GCA_028277625.1 Candidatus Gastranaerophilales bacterium
GCAAAACAAATTTATAGAACAAGCTTGGGAAGAGGCAAAGCAAGAAGTAAAAGAGAAAGCTTTGTATATCAGAGCTTGGGACAGGCTAGATAATTTTAAGCTTGGTAAATATAAACTTGTAAAAAACAGCTCTAGCCATAAGCTGGCAAATTTAAAGATTTATAAAGAAATACCCAAAGGGGTAAAGCTGGTTAATACTGGTTTAGCACCCGATACCAATGTTTTAAAAGATGAAAATAATCAAATAAATAATAATATAATAGACATAAATAGCAATAAAAAAGAAGAATTAAATAAGAAAAAGCCACATTATTAGTGAGCTTAATGTAAAAAACATACAATTAAAGCCAATAATAACTTTTTGCTAAACAAAAGGGTAATTATTATTGGCTTTTTTATATATATCTATAATATACAAGCACAAAATTTTAAAGTAACAAGTATTTATTATTATTTTCAATAACTTTTTCTATAGCTTCTTTAGATGGTCCACCAGGCAGATTGCGCTTGTTTACACATTCTTCAAGACTAATAGCCTTATAAACAGACTCATCAAAAACATCAGAAATAGACTTATACTCATTTATACTAAGCTCATCAAGCATTTTATCATGTTCAATGCAATAATATACCAGCTTTCCAAGAATTTCATGAGCATCCCTAAACGCCACACCTTTTTTAACAAGATAATCTGCCGCATCAGTAGCATTAGTAAATCCACCCTGAGCAGCTTTATACATATTATCTTTTTTAACACTCATAGTCTTAATCATTTGCGTAAAGACCGACAAAGATGTTTTAACAGTGTCAATAGCATCAAACACTGCTTCTTTATCCTCTTGCATATCTTTATTATATGCCAAAGGGAGGGACTTCATAACAGTAAGCATTGCTATTAAATCACCATAAACACGCCCGGTTTTCCCTCTAACCAATTCGGCAATATCAGGATTTTTCTTCTGTGGCATAATACTACTACCGGTACTATAAGCATCATCCAACTCTACAAAGCTAAATTCAGAAGAGCTCCACAATATAGTCTCCTCGCAAAATCTGCTTAAATGCATCATCAAGATAGATAAACAGCTTAATAACTCAATAACATGGTCCCTGTCAGAAACAGCATCAATACTATTCTGGGTAATAAAGGGGAAGTCGAGTTCATCAGCAACAACATCCCTATCTAATGGATAAGTAGTAGTTGCCAACGCTCCAGACCCAAGAGGTAAAACATTCATACGCTTGTAGCAATCATCAAGTCTTGCACGATCACGCTTTAGCATCTCAAAATAAGCCAAAACGTGATGTGCAAAAGATATAGGCTGCGCCCTCTGCAAATGAGTATACCCCGGCAAAATTGTTTCTTTATGTTGTTTAGCTGTATTATTTAATACCACTTGCAACTCTTTTATAAGGCTAGAGATATTAATAATCTCTTCTCTAAGGTACATCTTAATATCCAAAGCAACTTGATCGTTTCTGCTACGTCCTGTATGCAATTTTTTACCCACATCACCAATTCTGGATATAAGCTCTTTCTCAATGTTCATATGAATATCCTCAGCCTGAACATCGAACTCAACTTTGCCGGCCTCAATATCTGTAAGTATTTCTTTTAAAGTCTTTTTAATACTTTCAGCATCTTGCTTAGGTATGACACCTTGATTTCCAAGCATTCCCACATGTGCAATACTACCGAGAATGTCTTGCTTATACATTCTTTGGTCAACATCAATGGACGAATTAAAATCATCAACCATTGAAGCAGTAGATTTACTAAAGCGACCTCCCCAGAGTTTCATAAGCATTCATCCTTTTAATTACTTAATATTATCTTTGTTAGCTTGCATCATTAATGCATTGACCTTTAACGGCAGACCAAACAGATTTATAAATCCTTCAGCATCTTTATGATTATATAGTTCACCGGTAGTAAAGCTAGCTAAGCTTTCATTATATAACGAATACTGTGAAGTAGAACCCGCAGGTATTATATTACCCTTGTATAATTTTAGTTTTACAGTACCTGTAACCGTTCTCTGTGTTGCATCAACAAATGCAGATAAAGCTTCTCTTAATGGTGTAAACCACTCTCCACTATATGTTAATTCGGCAAATTTAATTCCAATCATTTCTTTATAAGCTATTGTCTGCTTATCAAGACACATATGCTCAAGCTCCTCGTGTGCTGCATAAAGAATAGTTCCGCCCGGTGTTTCATACACACCTCTTGACTTCATTCCAACAACTCTGTTTTCTAACAAATCAATAGTACCAATGCCGTTCTTACCACCGATTTCATTTAATTTATAAACTAATTGAGCAGGGCTTAGAGCTTCGCCATCAACTTTAACAGGAATGCCCTTTTCAAATTCAAGCTCTACATAAGTTGGTTCATCCGGTGCATTTTCTGGTGTAACAGACATCTGCAGAAGCTTGTTATAATTAGGCTCATTAGAAGGATCTTCTAATTCAAGGCCTTCGTGGCTAAGATGCCACAGATTTCTATCTCTACTGTAGCTTTCACCTTTCTTAACAGGCACTTCTATATTTCTCTTCTTACAGAATTCAATAGCATCTTCTCTAGATTGAATATCCCATATCCTCCAAGGAGCAATAATCTTTAAGTGTGGTGCTAATGCCTTAATCGTTAATTCAAAACGAACCTGATCGTTACCTTTACCGGTAGCACCATGACAAATCGCTTCTGCACCTTCTTTTAAAGCAACATCAACTAATTTCTTAGCGATTAATGGTCGAGCAATAGACGTACCAAGCAAATATTTACCTTCATATACAGCACCAGCTTTTAACATAGGCCATACATAGTCAGAAGTAAACTCTTCATCAACTTCTTCAAGATAGTATTTACACGCCCCGGTTGAAAGAGCTTTTTGCTCCAAACCTTCGGTCTCTTTACCCTGGCCAACATCAACACATACAGCGATTACCTCATAGTCATAGTTTTCTTTTAACCAAGGTATAATAACTGTAGTATCTAATCCGCCGGAATAAGCTAATATCACTTTTTTCTTCATTTATATGATCCTTCCTTTAGTGATTTCTTGCCTTTTATATATTACAGAATACTAGCAATATAGTTTAATTATCAATAGTTTAATTTAATTTTTTTCGTAAAATACACGATTTAGTTTAGATATTCACTTTATTATAAAGACTTATATCTTTATTTAAAGTTTTTTAATATTTATTTTTTGACTTTTAATAAATTTTTATTAATATAATAATCAATAGTTTCGTACGTAAGCTCAGCGTTATCCTTTAAAGACTTAAGAGCAACAAGATAAGCATTAATAGTATCCAGTGAAGTAAATCCAGGTATCTTATACTGCTCAGCAATTGCCCTAATTTTAAACCCGCTGCGTTTTGGATTCTTACCTAAAGTCGGTATATTAAGACTCATAGTAATCTCACCCGCCTTGATCTTTTGCTCTATCAACTGTGAGTCATGACGATCAATAAGCTCAACATCAAGGCCTTTTTGCTGATAGAATTCACCAGTATGCTTTGTAGCTATTACTTTAAATCCAAGATCAATAAACTCTTTTATTGTATTTAAAGATTCTTCTCTAGCCTCAGGCTTTAAAGATACAAGCAAGCAGCCACTTTGAGGAAATGCAAATCCAGCCCCCTTAAATGCCTTTATTAAAGCCCTATCATAAGTAGTGTCAACACCAAGCACTTCACCGGTAGACTTCATTTCAGGGGTTAAAGCAACGTCAACATCATTAAGTTTTTGGAATGAAAATACAGGAGCTTTAACAGCTACCAAATTACTTGAAGGCTTTAATCCGGTACCATATCCTAAATCTTTTAGGTTCTCACCTAAAATAGCTTTAATAGCAAGATCAACCATAGGAACCTTTGTAACTTTACTAAGTATTGGCACAGTACGAGAGGCTCTAGGATTGACCTCTATTACATAAACCTCTTCATCCTTTACGACAAACTGAATATTCATCAAGCCGATAACCTGTAAAGCTTTTGCCAGTTTTGCAGTATAGTCAACCAAGGTATCTAAAACCTTTTGAGATATTGTTTGAGTCGGATATGTACAGAAGCTATCACCGGAGTGAATACCAGTTCTTTCGATATGCTCCATAATTCCAGGTATTAAAATATCATTCCTGTCGGAGATTGCATCAACTTCAACCTCTTTACCTTCAATGTACTGGTCAATAAGAATAGGATGATCAGGTGAAAGGGAAGCGGCTTCTTTCACATAAGATTTTAATCCATTTTCATCATAAACAATCTGCATAGCTCTACCACCTATAACATAAGAAGGTCTTACCAACACAGGAAAACCAATACTTCTGGCAGTAGTTATAGCATCTCTCAAGTTAGTTACAGCTGCGCCTTTTGGTTGTTTAATATCTAATTCTCTTAATAATCTTTCGAATCTTTTTCTGTCTTCTGCAACGTCAATAGATTCTACAGAAGTACCAAGTATCTGAACACCTCTTTTTAAAAGCTTTGGCGCAAGATTAATCGCAGTTTGCCCACCAAATTGAACAATTACACCCTGCGGCATTTCTTTTCTGATTACGTTATAAACATCTTCAATATACAGAGGTTCAAAATACAACTTATCTGCTGTATCAAAATCAGTACTAACTGTTTCAGGATTGTTATTTATAATAATTGATTCATATCCAGCTTTTTGAATACCCCAAGCAGCATGAACAGAGCAATAATCAAACTCTATACCCTGACCTATTCTTATTGGGCCTGAGCCTATTACTATTATTTTTTTATTTTTAGTTATTTCATTTTCATCTTCTTTCTCAAAAGTTGAATAATAATAAGGTGTAGCAGATTCAAATTCAGCGGCACAGGTATCTACCATTTTATAAACAGGATATAAATTATGCGCTCTTCTTAGTGTATCAAGTGTTTCCATTGACTCACCTGAGAGGTCTACTATCTCAGGGTCGGTAAAACCGCTTGACTCTGCCTTATGAAGAAGCTCAACAGTTAACTCTTCTGCCTCTAAACGATTTTCTATATTTACTATATTGCCGATTTTATTGATAAACCAAGGGTCTATTTTAGTAATTTCAAATATTTCTTCGGTAGAAATACCTTTTCTTAAAGCTTCAGCTAGCACAAAAACTCTTTTATCATCACAAATATGAAGCTTATCAATAACTTCATCTTGCGAAAGCATTTCCAACTTGGGACTTCTTAATCCATTCCCTTTACCCTCAAGAGATATTACAGCTTTCAAAAATGAACTTTCAAAAGTTCTATCAATTGCCATTACCTCGCCTGTAGCTTTCATCTGGGTTCCTAGCTTTCTATTAGCATAAGAAAACTTATCAAAAGGCCATTTAGGAATTTTTGTTACTACATAGTCAAGCGCAGGCTCAAATGACGCCATTGTTTTCTTTGTAACATAGTTAGGTATTTCGTGTAAATTCATACCAATAGCAATTTTAGCTGCAATTTTGGCAATAGGATAACCAGCTGCCTTGGATGCCAATGCAGAAGATCTGCTAACCCTTGGGTTAACTTCAATCACAACATACTCCATACTTTCAGGATTAAGTGCATATTGAACATTACACCCACCTTCAATCTCTAATGCTCTTATTATTTTAATAGCAGAGGTTCTTAGCATATGGTATTCTTCATCTCTCAATGTCTGAGAAGGAGCAACAACTATGCTATCTCCAGTATGAACTCCAACAGGATCAAGATTTTCCATATTACAAACAACTATACAGGTATCATTAGAGTCCCTCATTACCTCATATTCAATCTCTTTCCAGCCAGCAACGCTTTGTTCCAACAATACTTGATTAATTCTACTATGCAATAAACCTTTGTGTAGTATGTCTTTTAATTCTTCATTATTATGTGCAATGCCACCGCCAGTACCACCAAGGGTATAAGCCGGCCTAATAATCACAGGAAAACCTATTTCTTTAACAAAAGCCTCGCCATCTTCCAGAGTGCAAACGATTTGGCTTTTAGGCACAGGCTCTTTTATTTCCTTCATTAAATCTTTAAAACTTTCCCTATCCTCTGCTTTTTTAATTGTATCAAGAGAAGTACCCAGCAATTTTACATTATATTTATCTAAAATCCCTGCTTCTTGAAGCTCAACAGCAATATTAAGACCAGTTTGCCCACCTAATGTAGGTAATAATCCGTCAGGGCGTTCTTTATCTATAATATAAGACAAAATCTCTACATTTAAAGGCTGTATATATACCCTATCTGCCATATTATCATCTGTCATGATAGTTGCAGGATTACTATTTACAAGGACCACTTCCATATTTTCTTCTTTTAAAGATTTACACGCCTGAGTACCGGCATAATCAAATTCTGCAGCCTGTCCAATTATAATAGGACCAGATCCAACAACCAAAACTTTTTTAACTTCTTTATTTGCCGACATTTTACTTCCCCTCTCCTATTGACTCTAGCCACTCTTTAAATAAATAACTTGCATCTTCAGGCCCTGGCCCAGCTTCCGGGTGAAACTGTACAGAGTGAATATTCAGGTCAGGACAGCTATAGCCCTCTATTGTATTGTCATTCACATTAACATGTGTAATTTGAATATTACTAGGCAAACTTTTGTCAGATACTGCATATCCATGATTTTGAGAAGTCATGGTTACTCTATTGTTTCTTTTATCAATAACAGGATGATTACTACCTCTATGACCAAATTTAAGCTTATAAGTATCTGCACCAAGGGCTAAAGAAACTATCTGATGACCTAAACAGATACAAAATATAGGCAGTTTTCCGATTAAATTCTTGGCAGTACTAATAGCTTCATGTACATCTTTGGGATCTCCAGGGCCGTTTGAAAATAAAATCGCATCAAGTTTATCATTTAATATTGCTTGAGATGATGTATTCCAAGGATATATATAAATTTCACACCCTAATTGCTTTAAATATTTAATAATATAAGACTTTACACCAAAGTCTAAAATACCCACCTTTTTGCCGGATGCAGGGATAATTTCCTTTTGCTGACGCGAAACATTAGCCACGACATCAGAGGGAAATTTGTATTTTTCAAGCTTATTTACTAATTCATCAGTTATTTTCTCAGTTGTAACAATGCAATTCATAGTACCTTGCTTGCGGATCTTCTTTGTTAGCATTCTAGTGTCAACATCTGCAATGGCAAAAATATTATTATCTTTTAAGTAATCAGAAAGATTTCCGGTACTTTTCCAATTACTTTCCATTTCACAGTATTCTTTTACTACAAATCCATTTACTTTTATTGATTCCGATTGTACATCATCAAGATTTACACCGTAATTACCTATCAAAGGATAAGTCATTACTACAACTTGTCCTGCATAAGAAGGATCAGTGAGAACCTCTTGATATCCTGTCATGCCGGTATTAAATACAATTTCGCCCATCACTGTTTTTTCCGCACCAAAGGATGTGCCCTCTATGATTGTTCCATCTTCCAATAATATATACGCTTTCATGCCATATCTCCTATAAAGTTTCTTTTAATATCGCAATTGCCTTATCAACTTCTTCTTTGCTAATTATTAAAGGCGGTACAAACCTTATAACATTTGATCCAGCCCCAACTAATAAAAGACCATTATTTAAACATTCCAAAATAACATCAGCAGCTGGCTTATCAATCTCTATACCCTGCATAAGCCCAACACCTCTAATATCCTTTATACATTTTTTTTCTTTTTTTAGGTTTTGCAAGCATTCGCTTAAGTATTCACCTATTTCCCAGGTACTTTTTAATATATTTTTATTTAAAAGAAAATCTAATACCGTAAGCCCGGCCGAACAAGCTAAAGCATTACCGCCAAATGTACTTGCATGATCTCCTGGCTGAAAAGCCCGAGCCACATTTTCTATCGCAAGTATTGCGCCAATTGGACAACCTCCACCTAAGCCCTTTGCTAAAGCAATAACATCAGGCGCAACATCATAATATTCATAAGCAAATAAATATCCTGTTCTGCCCATTCCACATTGCACTTCATCATAAGCAAGAACTATATTATTTTCATCACAAATTTTTCTTACTTCTTGCAAATATTCTTTTGATACAGGTCTAATACCACCTTCACCCTGTATTGGCTCTAGGATTATCCCACAGGTATTGTCTGACATTTGCGCTTTTAAAGATTCTATATCATTAAATTCAGCATATTTAATGCCTGGCAATAATGGAATTAAGCCTTCTTGATATTTATCTTGACCTGTTGCAGTAATAGCCCCATAAGTTCTACCATGGAAAGATTGTTTGATAGTAATAATTTCAAAACAATCATCTCCTTTAAATTTTTTACCATACTTCCTACATAATTTTAAAATACCCTCAATAGCTTCTGCTCCGCTGTTACAGAAAAATACCTTGTCAAAAATACTATTTTCAACAAGGCACTTAGCTAATTCTATTTGAGGTTTATTCCAATATAAGTTTGAAATATGGATTAATTTCCCGATTTGGTCCGTCAGGTTTGAAATAAAATCTTTATTATTATAACCAAGTGTATTAACAGCTATACCAGATACAAAATCAAGGTATTTTTTGCCATTTGTATCAGTGACATAGCAGCCATCTGCACTTTCTATTGTGACAGGAAAGCGCTTATATGTATTCATTACGTATTTATCACCAAGTTCAAGCCAATTTTGCTCAGACATTTTCTTCCTCTATTTCTCTATTTGGGTCCCAATTCCCTTATGAGTAAATATCTCTAATAACAAGCTGTGTTCAACTCTACCATCTAAGATATGAACGGTCTTTACACCAGCTTCAACACCAGAAACACAACACTCAACCTTTGGTATCATCCCACCTGATATGATTTTTTGCTCAATATAACTCGCCACTTCTTTGACAGTCATTCTTGATATTAAAGATTCACTATCATTTACATCTTTTAAAACACCTGGTACATCTGTAAGATATACAAGCTTATTAGCATTTAAAGCACCGGCAATTGCACTTGCAGCATAATCAGCATTTATATTATAGCCATTACCGCTACAGTCTTTACCCACAGGTGCTATTACCGGAATAAAATCATTGTCGATTACTGCCTTTATTAAGTCAGTATTTACTTTTTCTACTTCACCTATCTGCCCTGCGTCTTTACCATTGATATACTTCTTTTTTGCAGTTAAAATATTGCCGTCTTTACCGCTTACGCCTACAGCATTTACCCCTAGTGTCTGCAAATTAGAAACTATATCTTTATTTACCTTACCAGAAAGAACCATTTCAACAACTTCCATTGTTTTAGCATCAGTAACCCTTAATCCATCGACAAACTCGGGCTCCTTACCTATTTCATCCAACATATTATTAATACTAGGACCACCCCCGTGTACAATAACAGGATATATACCTACTCTTTTTAATAACACAATATCTTGAAAAACCTTTTGTTTTAATCGCTCATCAAGCATTGCGCTGCCACCATACTTAATAACAAAGATATTTCCCGAAAATTCTTTGATATAAGGTAATGCTTCTATTAGTACATTAGCCTTTTCAATATATTTTTGCATTGTATTATTAATCACTTCCATTATTTTGCTCCCTTATGACCTATATTCGCCATTTATTTTTACGTATTCATAACTTAAATCACAACCCCAGGCTTTGGCCTCAGCAGTACCTTGATTTAAATCGATTTGTGCTTTTATTTCTTTTTCTTCTAATATTTCTAAAGCTCTATCTTCATTAAATTCAATAGGTTTACCATTATCAACAAGTGTTATCTCACCGGAATTACTTTTAAATAAAACATTAATCTTATCAAAATCAAATTTAACACCAGAGTAGCCCATTGCTGCTACAATCCTGCCCCAGTTTGCATCCTCACCAAAAAAAGCGGTTTTAACAAGACTAGAGTTAATAACAGTTTTGCACATTTTCTTGGCATCTTCTTTAGAATTTGCTGAGCGCACGTGTATTTCGATAAACTTGGTTGCACCCTCGCCATCCTTAATGATTTGCTTGGCTAGATATCTGTTAATTTTATCAAGTGCCTGCTTGAACATATCATACTCTGTAGAATCAGGCATAATTTCAGGAATATCAGTCTTACCGTTAGCTAACAGTACAACCATATCATTTGTACTCGTATCCCCATCAACAGAAATCATATTATAACTGTCATCAACACTTTCTTTAAGCATTTTTTGCAATAAACTAGAGCCAATATTGGCATCTGTAAATAAAAAAGAAAGCATAGTCGCCATATTAGGATGAATCATTCCAGAACCTTTTGCTTGCCCAACTATTTTAACAGGCTTATCAAATAGTTCAAGTTCAATAGTAATCTGTTTAGTAAATGTATCAGTAGTTAAAATACCTTCTGCTGCATCGTTAAAAGCCTCTTCTCTATTATCCAGGGCTGGTATATTATCTTGAATACCTTTAGAAATCAAGTTAATAGGTAAAACCTGACCGATAATTCCTGTTGAAGCAACAAAAACTTCTTCCTTGTTTAGATTAAGACCATCTGCAAGATCTTGTGCCATTTGTTGAGCGTGAACTTTTCCAATTTCACCGGTACAAGCATTAGCATTACCACTATTTATAACTATAGCCCGTATTTTATTACCATCATCTAATAATTTTTTATTCCATAGCAAAGGTGCTGCTTTCAAAGCATTCCTGGTGAAGACTGCCGCTGCATTGCAATTATTCTTGCTATAATAGATGGTTAAATCTTTTCTTTTTCTTTTTATCCCTATATGACTACCTACTGCAAAAAATCCATTCGGGGCAATGACTTTCTCTCCTATGACTTTCATTATTCTCTCCTTGATAAAATCTGGTCAAGCAGGAAATATAGGCACATGCGATATGCCTAACTTTTCGTCCAGCTCAAACATAATATTCATATTCTGCACTGCTTGACCTGCTGCACCTTTTATTAGGTTATCAATACAGCCAATGATTATAATTCTTCCGGTTCTTTCGTCTATAGTAAAACCAACATCAAAAAAGTTAGAACCTTTTACCCATCTTGTTTCGGGGTGTATACCTTCCTTGGCTATTCTTACAAAAAATTCTTTTTCATAGTATTTTTTATAAACATCTAAAATATCATTATAACTAATATCTTGATTTAATATGGCATAGCTGGTAGTTAGCAGGCCTCTATTCATCGGTATTAGATGAGGTGTAAATACCAAACTGATATCTTCACCAGCTGCTATAGATAACTCTTGTTCTATTTCTGGAGTATGTCTATGTGATAAGAGCTTGTAAGCTTTTAATGATTCATTACATTCTGTATAGTGAGTACCAATATTTAATGCTCTGCCGGCACCGCTTACACCTGATTTTGCATCTATGATAATACTATTTCTGGAAATTAAATCTTCTTTTAATAAAGGATATAAACTTAAAATACTACACGTTGTATAGCATCCTGGATTGGCTACTAGCCTTGAATGCTTTATATCTTCTCTTTTTATTTCAGATAAACCATACACAGCTTCTCCTAAAAGCTCAGAGCTACAATGCTCGGTTTGATACCATTGCTCATATATGTCTTTATCATTTAATCTGTAATCTGCACCTAAGTCTATTACTTTGACCTTATCTAGTATGTTTTTATTTATTTTTTTTGATGCAATACCATGTGGCAGAGCTAAGAATATTACATCAAGATCATTCGCCATTTTTTCAAGGTCTTCTTCTTCGCAAGTTGCTTGAAAAATCCCGTTAAAGTTGTTGTATATATCATTATACTTCTGTTCGGCATAACTTTTAGATGTAATGGTCTTTATTTCAACCTGGTGATGTTGTACTAAAATCCGTGCCAACTCTTCACCCACATATCCTGTTATCCCTACTATTCCAGCTTTTATCATTATATTCAACCTCCTTATCACTACTCTCTATATATACAAAAAACCTCCTATATAGTTATAGGAGGTTTTTTAAAGCTTATTTATTAATTTAACCAAAGTAAAAACAGCATTAAAGTTTCAGCAATCCTCCTGAAGAACGATTGAACGGCATCGTGACCTGTTTTCATTTTTGGTTAAAATCATTATTGTTGCCTACTTCTCTAAATTTATTAATATTCTAAATAAAACATAATTAAATATCAAGATGCCTTAGCTTGATTTGCTGGAAACCTTGAAGATTTATTTTTTTTGATATATTATATTTGCTAGTGGCTTATGATTGTGATATCAATAGTTATAGTATTCATTTTGATAATTTGAAAAATATTTTTAAATTAGTATATTATATATAGATAGACCAAAGGAGAAAATTAAATCATGGTAAAAATTCGCTTAAAGCGTTTTGGAGACAAAAAAAATGCTATTTATAGAATTATAGTAATAAATAGCGCGGCTAAAAGAGAAGGTAGACCTATAGAACAAGTAGGCTTCTACAATCCAAAAACAAAAGAATTAAGATTAGATAAAACAAAAGCTACAGAATGGCTTAAAAAAGGTGCTCAGCCAACAGACACAGTTAAATACTTAATTGATAACTCAGATGAAAATGGCAACTTAATCAAAAAAGAAAAAGAAGGCCAAGCAAAATTATCTAAAAAAGCTAAAGCTAAAGCAGAAGCTGAAAAGCAAAATTCTGAAAGCGCTGCATAGATAAAAAGGCAAAGTATATTAGAATAAGTTTAACCGGAAAGAGAGCTTTAAAACTCTCTTTCTTTTATTGGCTAAGATTTCTCCTTCAGTGCTTCTTTTAAAGCAATTTCTAGCGTGCTTATTTTATTTTCTAATAATTTTATTCTCTCAGAGCTTTCTTTTGTCTCTATTTCAGCTCTTTCTACACTTCTGCTTTCTTTTTTAATTGCTTCTACCCAAGCAGACTCTCTAATTTTCATTAGTATAACACCCAGCAAAGTACCGTAAATCGCCATTAATATAATAAGAGCAGCTGTCATAGTTGTTTTAATAGGCTGATCAGGCCAATACATTATTTCTGCTGATAAACCTTTATTCATGTAGGCAAAAAACAATATGTCACATATCACTATTAATACTAATATCAAATAAATTCTCTTAATGTTCTTGTTTAAAAAATCTTTCATTTTAAATCAACTCCTTTGACCTAATATTCTCATCAACTTTTGTATTTCTTGATCAGGTTCAATTTCTATAACTATTTTATCAGTTTTTTCTAAATTTTCATCAGAAATATTTAAAGGAAGTTCAGGATTTGGCTTGTAGAACGACAATTTATAAGCCTGAAGAGCCTGCCCACTTAACTTAATATTTATATTATCTCCGCCATACAATGGATCACCTGCAACCGGATGATGGATATGAGACATATGCACCCTTATTTGATGAGTACGCCCTGTTTCTAAAGTAGCCTCCACATAAGTAAATCGATTAAAGCGCTCTAGAACTCTCCAGTGTGTAACTGAATGCCGGCCTTTCTCAATAACTGCCATTTTATGACGATGAACAGGATGCCTGTCTATAGGGGCATCTATAGTTCCAGTATCGTCTTTTATATTTCCCAACACAGCTGTCAAATATTGTCTTGTAGCTATTTTGTACTTTAATTGCTCAGCCAAAAACTTATGAGCATAATCATTTTTTGCAATCATCAGTAAGCCGGATGTATCTCTATCCAACCTATGCAATATTCCTGGGCGCATTATACCGTTTATGCCGGAAAGCTTTCCTTCACAGTAATACAAAAGCGCATTGACAAGGGTGTCTGTTCTTTCTTTGCTGGTAGGGTGAGTCAACATGCCTGCTGGTTTATTTACAACAAGCATATTATCATCTTCGTAACAAATCTCTAATGGTATATTTTCTGCAGGTAAATCTAAAGGCTCTGCATCAGGTATTTGTATAGCAAGCTTATCAGCATATTTTAGCTTATAAGAAGTTTTGCTTACAATATCATTTACCAGAACACTTTGCTTATCCCTTATTAATTGTTGGACTCTACTGCGTGAAATATTTGGAATAAGATTAGTCACAAAAATATCAAGCCTAGTGCCCGCATCTTCTAAATCAATTTCAGCTTTGAAAAGACTTTGGTTCATCTACCTTTTCTTTATCCTTGCTCCTCAGAGGAAAATTTAATATTATTATTATAATAGCACCAATATTTATTGATGCATCAGCAATATTAAAAACCGGGAAATTAATAGAGTCTAATTGAATAAAATCTATAACGTAATTATAAAAGAGCCTATCATATAAATTGCCTAAAGTTCCACCTAGTATAAGATTCCAGGCGATCAGAGGAAGAATTCGCATAGTATTTGCATTTTTTAATAAAAAATATAAAATTATTAAAGATACACTCAATGAAAAAATAATTAGAAAAACAATATTATTTTCTAGAATGCTAAAAGCCGCGCCTTTATTATAAATTTTGGTAATAGATAAAATTTGATTTATTATGGTAAATTTTTCAGAGTAATCGATAACGCTCTCTATATAAATTTTTGACAATCTGTCAATAATAAATATTATAAGAGCTATAATTACAAAATATTTTTTTTTATTCATTCTTAAATTTTACTTTTTGCAAAATTACTACAATTCTTCTTTTTTAGAAAAAAAGTACTTTCGGGTATTACGTTCACTCTTTGGTATAACAGTACCAGTCCTGTTAGTTTAATATCAGGGTGCGCATGGACATCTTCGGCCATTTCGGTATAGCCCACGGATGCCGCTGCAAACTCGTTATTGTTGGTCTTATTAGATTGCATAACTCTTTCTAACAAGCCTGAAGATGAAGGAATTTGCCTAAAAACTTCTTGTGGATTGATAGAAGGATGCACTATCGGCTGTCTAGTAATTGAACCTAATGCAAACATGCCCGCCGGAACCTCAGCTTGCAGTGTAGCTGTGTAAGTATCTCCTGCTAAAACTTGCTCTGGCGCATAAAAGTCCACTGTTAAATTTTTTGCTGAGCCATACTTTATTATTGTCTTTTCAAATAAAATTCTATCAGAAACAATTTGCCAGCTTTTACCAAATCGTTGTAAATAAAGAACATTATCAGTCTGGCTTTCAAATACGCCTCTATCATGTGTAATGTCTGATTTTTTAAATGATACTCCTGTTATATACTCATTAAGATCAACAGCAGCTTGATTACCATTTATTCGCACATTTGTTATTTTTAAATTATACTTCAAATTGGGATAATTTACCCAGGCTTTACCTACTAGCTCAAAGAGTTTTTTACGGTCTATACCATCTGCACTCTTGTATTTGTACGATATATAATTTTTTAACTCATCTTTTTTATGTAAATTTAAAGTATTTGAAAATTTTTCTAAAAAAGCTACAACTTCTTTTACCAATAAATTATTCTGCAAAGAAATATTTACGTTGAAATCTTTTTTATTTGCTAACGAAGGTAATGCGTTAACGTTCATTATTAAGACAGCTAATAAAAAAATAATCGCTTTTTTCATCTATATACTCCACTTATAATTGATTTTAGGCTAAATGAAATAACCATCAACTTATAATATTTACTACTGCTCCTCAATTGAATTTTAGACTAATCTTTTCAGATCTCTGAAAAGAATTTTTGAGTTAGTATAATATTATCATTTTAACAACAAAACACTTAAATTGTACAGAAGCCGAATATTTGGGATTAACCTTTACATTTTATTGATTTATAAGTTTTTTTGAGTAATTATTTTTTTTAGATTATACTAATCTCTGAAAAGAGATTTTTAAATTATACTAATTCTAAAGTGCTTTTCAGAAAAAATTATTAATTAAATTTAAATAAAGAAGAGTATAAACAGTTTATTAGCCTAATAATAGGTAAGAGGACATAATAATGGCAGTTGAAACAGTATTACAAGGACTGGAAAACAGCAATTTTACACTTACAGAAGAACAACAAGATATTAAAAAATGCGTTAGAGAATTTGCAGAGGCTGTAATTCCTGAACGCGCAGCACAAATAGATGAAGATGCTAAATTTCCTTGGGATATCTACGAGGAAATGATTAAAAGTGACTTGGTTGCTGTTCCATATCCTGAGGAATACGGGGGATTAGGGTTAGATCCTGTAGCAGAATGTATAGTTGTTGAAGAATTATCAAGAGTAGATTTATCTTGTTCCTTGGCTTGTATGGTTAATAGCCTTGGCAGTAAGCCTATTTTATTAGGTGGCAACGAGGAACAGAAGAAGAAATATATAACACCTATTGCTAAAGAGGGAAAAATATGTGCTTTTGGCCTTACCGAAGCTGGTGCCGGAAGTGACTTTATGGGAATACAAACAAAAGCAGTTAAAAAAGGTGATAAATATATAGTCAATGGCTCAAAATTATTCATAAGTCATGGTAATCTAGCAGATTTTATTACTGTATTTGCTAAAACAGATCCAAAAGCAGGAATCAGAGGACTGTCTTGTTTTATCATTGAAAAGGGTTACCCGGGCTTTAAAGTAGGAAAAACAGAACACAAATTAGGAATAAGAGGTTCAGAGACTGCTGAGTTAATATTTGAAGATATGGAAGTTCCTGCTGAAAATCTTTTGGGATCTGAAGGTTCAGGCTGGAAAATAGC
Source organism: Candidatus Gastranaerophilales bacterium (assembly GCA_028277625.1). GTDB lineage: Bacteria > Cyanobacteriota > Vampirovibrionia > Gastranaerophilales > JANQFW01 > JANQFW01. Next base: position 16,555 of record JANQFW010000038.1, read on the forward strand.
AATGAACACTCTTGACTGCTCTAGACCTGGTGTTGGCGCACAAGGTGTGGGTGTTGCTCAAGGAGCTTTGGATTGTGCGTTTAAATATGCTCAAGAAAGAGAACAGTTTAACCAACCTATTGCAAACTTTGAAGCTGTTCAAAATATGCTGGTTGATATGGACATTAGAATACAAGCAGCTAGATTGATGGTTTACAGAGGAGCAGAAGCTGTTAAAACTAACAACAAAAATAAAGCAATGTATTCATCTTTAGCTAAATGCTATGGTGGTGATGTTGCAATGAGAGTAACAACTGATGCGGTTCAAATCTTAGGTGGCTACGGATATACAAAAGAATTTCCAGTAGAAAGAATGATGAGAGATGCTAAAATTACCCAAATTTACGAAGGAACAAACCAGGTGCAGCGTATGGTTATCAGTAGACATCTCCTTAAAAACTATAAATAGTCAATAGAAACAAAAATTAAATAAATATAAAGCAGCTACATTAAATTTTTTAAAGTAGCTGTTTTTATTAAAATCAATAAATAAGCCTAAAAATATAAAAACAATTTCTTTTTTTTCCCTTTAAACTATTGCATTTAAGTAATGTAAGTTTTAAATTATTATACAGATGGCCTTTTTTTTAAAATTTTATTATTAGAGTAAAGATAAAGAAAGAAGTATAGGATTTTTTATGAGTAGAAAAGGAGAAAATTGTTGGTTAAATACAATCAAAAATGTGGCGTTTATTCCACATCCGATGTTGAAGAAAGACACATAACGTCGCAGAGCCTAAACAATACTTCTGTAAATTTAAAAAAAACTAACTTTCAAGTTTTTGAAGAAATTGAGTATGAAACAGGTTTAGACTTAAACAATATCGAAACTCCTATACTGGATGCGTTAGAGAACTACTCAAATAACCCATCCATACCACTACATATTCCAGGGCACGCACGAGGTGAAGGTGTATTCCCTAAATTCAGGGACATAATTGGATCAAAAATAATAAATATTGACACAACCGACGAATTCGACAACCTAGGAACCTTACATCCTGCGACCGGACCTATTAAAAAATCTCAAGAATTAACCGCACAAGCCTTTGGTGCAAAAAACTCCTTTTTTCTTATAAATGGATCATCTGTCGGGAATCTTGCATTAGCGTTAACAGTCACTAAGGAAAATCAAAAAATAATAGTTGCAAGAAATTGCCATCGTTCTGTAATCAGTGGATTAACTATGACAGGCGCTATCCCTATTTGGGTTACGCCAGAATGGAAGGATGAATGGGAAATATGGGGAACTATAAATCCTGCTGAAATAGAACACCTACTGAATGAAAATCCTGATGCCACTACTGTATGGATTACAAATCCAACTTATGAAGGAATTGTTAGCAATATTAAAAAGATAGCTGCAATATGTAAAAAAAGAAATATAACCTTATTAGTAGACGAAGCTCACGGCTGTTTGTGGAATTTTCACGAAAAACTGCCTCAACCAGCTCTTAATTGCGGAGCTGATGCTGTTGTGCATTCTATACACAAAACCGGCGGTAGTTTTTCGCAGAGTTCTGTTTTGCACATAGGTAAAGAATCTAAAATTTGTGAAGAAGAACTTGAAGCAAACCTTAAAATTCTACAATCGACCAGTCCTTCTTACTTATTACTTGCCAGTCTAGATTCTGCAAGGGCTTATTTATCTTCTGAGTATGGACTGAAAAAAGTTGATGCTGCTGTAGAAAATGCGATATTACTTAGAAAATGGCTGAATAGCCTACCTCGTGTAGAATGCCTTGAGCCAGAAGGTCAAAATATAGCTGTTGATCATACTAAGATATTCTTAAAAATTGATGGATTAAGCGGTAAAAGACTTGAGAGCATTCTAGAAATTGAATATCATATTGAAGTAGAAGCTGCAGCGGATAACGGAATTTTGGTACTGGTAAATATTGGGAATACAAAGTCTGAGCTGGAATACTTCTGGGAGTGTATGCACTCTATTGTCAGTAGTAATTATTCTGACATTAGTTATTTAAATAAAACAAAATACATGCCTTACTACGTGCCTGAGATGGTTTATTCTCCACGTAAAGCTTTTATGAGTGCTAAAGAAAAAATCTCTACAGAAGACTCTATTGGAAGAATATCTGCTGAGGTAATTGCAGAGTGTCCGCCTGGAATTCCTATACTAATGCCGGGGGAAAAAATTACCGAAGAACATCTTCCTTATATTAGAAGGTTAAAAACAATTAATGTTATCAAGTAAAAATTTTATTAATTTTAAATTTATTATTTTTTAGTCCTCAATTAGGATATCATTTTCTGGCCCTATTTGAGGATTTTCTGTTTTTTCATACCAGTATGCAGCTGCTAAGCCACTAAAGGAATTAAATAGTGCACTTAAGCCTGCAATAAAGCTCATAAACATCAAAATTATTAATATACTTACCCCTAAGTCGGACATTGAGTCTGTAAGACTTTTAGACTTAGGGACTAAGGAAAAAAATATGGCTAAATTAAATGGAATGTTAACAAGCATCGCTGTAAAGGCTGATGTAAAGCCTGAAACTCCACCAATAAATGCACCGTCTTGTATAGTTAAAATACCGACAAAAGCATTTTTCTTTAAATAAAATACCACCATTGCCCCTACGAGTGTAAAAACAAGAATAATTATGCATTTGAATAATAAAAATGGTACTAAGTATATAAGTCCAAAAATAAATCCTATTACAGCTCCCAACCAAAGCGATGATTTTAATAACAACCCCATAAAACTTACCCTCAAAATAAAAAACTATGCCTTTATTTTAAACTATAAGGGAAATATAAACAATGACTTTTTTATGCTGGAATAATTAAATAGCTTATAATAAGCTATATTTTTAGTTTAAACTTTTGCCTACTGATTGAAGGCACTGATACTGCTAACACTTATATTCTCCTATCTATAATAAATACATTTTTAAATTCTATTTTCTTTTATATTTTATCTATAAAAAACTTATAAATCACCAAATTTATAAGTAAATATTACAAATCATAATATATATTAGAATATCTTTAATTTAGTTTATAAACAGTGTAGTAGTTGAAGAATAAAATAAAGATGTTTATAATTCTAAAGTATAGAATTAAAACTTAGTTATTTAAACTTTATAAAGGGAGATGTTGTGGATATTTTGAATAATTCTAACGTAGTCGATGAAGTCAAAAGGGCTGAAAACCTAAACTTAAATACCTTTAATGATGAAAAATTAAAGGATAGCTTAAGCTATGGGGCTAATTATCTGGTTAATAAGCTGGTTAAGTTTAAAGTTAACGCGCCAAAAGCAATAAAAATGTGGGTAGAAATTACTAATGAAAATATTACAACACCCCTGATGCAAGAAGACGAAACTGAATTATTAAAGGATTTAAAACAAAGTCCGCACAGCTACCTAAGTGGAAAAAATCAGGAAACGTTAATTATTCCTTTGCAAGGAAAAAATGGTAAGTTTGAAGCAATCGTAGATGATGTAAAACCAGGGAGTAAGTACAGATATATTTTTATAAATCACAAAGGCAAACTCTTAACAAGAAACGACCCACGCTCAGCATCATTGCCATTTGATGTACATGGTTGGTCAGAAACAGTTGATCATAATGCTTTTGATTGGGGAAGTAATGAAAGTGATTGGATAACAGGAGTAGATCCAAGACGATTAAAACATCTCGAAGATAAAAAAAACTACGGCGCACCGCCAAAAATGATTATAGATGAAGTAAACATTGCTGTTTTAGGTGGATATAAAAATGCAAAAAAAAGAATAGATAAAATTGTAGAATTAGGAGTAAATTCAATTGAGATAATGCCTGTTGCAGAGTTTGCAGGTAGATTTAACTGGGGATATGACGGTATAAATAATTTTTGCCCAAAGAGTTCTTATGGAAAGCCAGAAGATTTAAAAGAATTAATCAGGTATGCCCACGAAAAAGGCATAAGCGTAATCATGGATGTTGTTCCAAATCATATTGGTCCAATAGGATCCGTTCAAAATGATTATGGTCCTTGCTTTGATAATAACAAATCAAGCCCTTGGGGCAAGGCTATTAACTTTGAAGGTTCTGGCAGTGAATATATGAAAAAATATATGGTTGATATGAGCCTTAACTGGCTGGCTAATTATCATTGTGACGGTTTAAGATTTGATATGACAAAATTTATGGATTCTGATATTACTATGAAATTAATATCTAGTACAATAAGAAATCACGAGAGAACTAAAGATGCTATCTTAATTGCTGAGGACGGAAGAAACTCTAAAAGAATATGTTCACCTCTGCTGCCTAATGAAATTGTTAATCCACTAGAAACAGCAAAAGCTGCGCATAAAGATCATAGCATCTTATACAATCTTGGATATAGCGCACAATGGGGGTTTGATTTCCAGCATACACTAGAGGCCCTGGTTACTAAAAAAAGTATTATGGGGCTAGAGCCAAGTCTGGAAGATCTTCAAAGTGAATTCCATACAGGCGTAAGGAAACATGATTATTACAATTGGGAGAGGACTTTAGATAAAATTCCTGAGCCCCCTGCCAATACTCATGTTGTATATCATACAAGTCACGATGAAATAGGCAATCGTGGAGCCAAAAGGCTTGTATTAAAAATACTTTCCTCAAAATTAAAGCTAAATAAAAGAATACATGGCGGACAAAAAGAAACAAGCAAAATCCTATTTGAGCTTATAAAAAGAAGAAGTACAGGCGCGAATATTTGGGATTATAGTTTTCAAAAAAATATTGGAATAAAAAAACAGATAACTAAAACTGAATTTGAACATGCCTACAAAAGCGCTCAGGCTCTTTATAAAGTTGCAACAGGTACTGTATTTGCATATCCTGGTCCTAAGATGTTTATGATGGGAGATTTAGAAGGCGAGCTTAGCCCTTTTAAGTTTTTTGCAGAATATCCTCTGAAAAATAACAAGAATGACATTCATATTGCAAATAAGGTAAGTAAAGAAAAAGGATATGATGTTGGAGAACCTGCGCTAAAAGATTCTATGCTTTATCAAAAAGAATATACTGATCCTGAATTTAAAGAGCACATTCAGCGCTACTGCTGTGACCTTATAAAAATTTATAAAGAAAACAGAGCACTTACTAATGTTAAAAAAATGAAAACCCATATATATAAGCATAACGACGTAATGCATGTACACAAATGGAATAATTTTAATGTAGTTATAGCTGTTATGAATTTTTCTAATAAAGATTATAAACACTTTAAGCTAAAAAATTTACCAAAGGGCACTTGGCAAGAGCTTATAAATAGTAATGACAAACAGTATGGCGGCAATGGACATCTAAAAAATAATTCTTGTCATACGGACAATGACTATCAACTAAGTATAATGCTGCCAAAAGATAGCTTTATAATCTTTAAAAAAATTGAGTAATTTAGTAGTAAGGGTACAAAAGGCTCTTTAGTATGGACAAATACAATTTTGCCTTTGCTCTTCAAAGACCTTGCCAGGCTTACCAAATAGCATTCTTGGGAGTAAAAATCTTTTACCTAGCATAACTTGAGCGCCATTACTTAGACAATAAAGATTTTTGGTAGTTATATTTGCATTATCCAGCAAACAATTGAGCTTGCCAAAAGTAACATGCAAACTTCTGGTAGCGCAATCTACGTTTCTGGTAATATTTCTTAGGTTTATAGACGTGTATTTTAAGCTTTCCATAGTATCGTCTAAATTTTTCATCGTCATAGCTAACTCTCTAGAGGTAGTTATTTTATCAATATTTTCCGTGAAAGACTCAACATTTGTAGTGATATCTATTATATTATCTTTAAGCTTTTTGTCTTTGGTAATAGAATTAATATTTTGGGATATTTTTTCTATATTTTGAGCTGTTCTGCTGAAAGCAGCTATTGTTTTATTTATACTGATTCGATTTTCTTTTATTATAGAGTTTATTTCATCTACAGCTTGCTCAACTTTTTTTGTTGTTTTGTTAATATTTGTCATTGTTTCGGTAAAGTCACCACTAACTGTATCTAGAGTACCTTTTTCCAATTGCTCTTCTATAAATGCGTCAAGGCTTGGGGCGGCTTCGGCTTGTATTACAATATTATGCCTCAGCTTTTTTTTAGAAGGTTTTTCTGGCAGATTTAGCTGGATGTATTCTTTATTTGTATTTTTGTTAATTTTTAATGTTGCTATGATATTACTCGGCAGCTTCATAAACATAGACTTTAGCCTAAAGTAAGCATAAGTCTTTTTTAAGTCATCGCTTAGTTTTATTTTATATATTTTACTGATTTTATGCCCTTTAAATTCAACAACTGTACCTTTGGGTACAATCTGAGAATCTTGAAATTCTAGAATAATTGTAGGTTTTAGCACGTATTTAAAAATATATAAAATAACGAATACTGATAAAAAAACAACGGGAATAATTAAAAATATTTTTTTGTGCTTTGTAAAAAATGCAATTATTGTATTTATAAAATTAAGCATAAAAAACTCCTGCGCTTTTACAGGATATTCTATACAAAATTCTTTTATATTTATACCGCTTATCAATTAAATCTAGTATTAATCTTTTTACAGTATAGTTTAATTTACGAGCCATAACTCAATTAACTAATCTAAAAAGTTTTTTGAGTTAGTATAATTTCCCGACTCTATAGAATTAGAAAAAGAAAAGCCTTACTATTCTTTTTATTTCAATAATAAAGCTTTAAAGTTTTATTATAATTTTGTTAATAAAAGATAATAAATAGAAAATAAACTAAGAGAAACTGCAGCAAACCACCAAATCATAACTGGATGCTGATTTTTACATATGCTTAAGATTTCATCAAACATAGACATTTCTGTGTCTAAATGTGTATCAGTCATTTTCTTCATAATCCAACCCCTCAATATTTTATTACTGTTCACCAATTTAATTTTAGATTAACCTTTTCAAAAGCTAGTTTAATTTATTACTTTTAATAATCTGAAAAGTATTTTTTAGTTAGTACATAACCTAGGAAACTAAATTTGAATGCCGAGTTAACTAACCTTGTATATATGTATTTTTAATTATTTTAGGTACAGAAGCATCATCCGGTTGGATTAGACCCATTAAATTTTAAAAAATATTAATAAAAATACTTGATATTAGTGCATTTTCAGAAAAAGATGCATTGTTAAAATTTATTAACAATCCCACATAAAATAAATATTTATGACTTATCTAAAATTTATCCCCTTGAGCAAAACTAGCCAATTTGTCTTTTATAAATTTTTATACTATTTTATATATTGCAATAGATAAATTTAAATAATTATGAATAATCAGAATATTTATAAAAATATATATGAAAATATCGCAACACCAATAATAATATGCGATAGTGAGTTGAAAATCATGCTTGCCAATAACGCCGCAAGCGAGCTTTTTAATGAAAAAAAAGAAAACCTTTTAGGTAAAATTTTATCTGATTTAATTTTATTGCCACAAGAGGGCTGCCCCATCTGCAAAGGCAATATAAATTCAAAATTCCTACCAGAAGATTATGAGCACACAGCAGAAATAAAAAATAATAATAACGAAATAATTTCTGTAAGCGTTAAACATAAATTAATTGAAGACAACATATATATTTGCCAGTTTATATTATTAAATGATTGCTCAAAACTAAACCAAGCACATATAGACTTTGTAAGCACAGTTAGCCACGAGCTAAGAACGCCTCTAACAAGCATAAAAGGATTTGCAGACACTTTACTAAGCGCTGGCGATAGGCTAGATAAAGAACAACAAAAACGCTTTATCACTATAATAAAAACACAAATAGATAGATTAACAAGGCTCGTGGAAGACTTATTAACCGTATCCAGGCTCGAAGCAAAAAAAGATAACTCTATTTACAAGGCAATAAACTTAAATGACTTTGTTGACATAATTATACAAACTATATCACCAAAAGCGGAGGAACACTATATATACAAAAATATTATACCTAATTTACCACCGATATGGGCTGACTCTGATAAGCTAGAGCAGATTTTAACTAACCTGGTTGATAATGCAATAAAATACTCACCCAAACAAACACAAGTAACAATAACTGCAAACTATGAACCAGAAAATCCTGACTATATACAGATAAAAATAATAGATCAAGGTGTTGGAATAAAAGAAGAACACTTAACAAAAATATTTACAAAATTTTCAAGGCTGGACAATCCACTCACCCGTCAGATAGACGGCACCGGGTTAGGATTATACATAACAAAATCCCTTGTTGAGTCTATGAATGGTATAATAAGTGTACAAAGCGATGGTAGCGGCTCAACTTTTATTATAAAACTACCCGTCGCAACGCCGGAATTACAAATTAGCAAAAAGTTTTCAGAGAAAGACTAATATTTATGTTTACGCAAGTAGTTCTAATTATTGACTCAAGAAAAGAGCTTTCTCAAAAATATAAAAAAATTATCCAACAAGAAAGCTATATCTATCCGGTAATAGCTAATGATTTAGATGAGGCAATAACAATTGTTGAAACCCTTGAGCCTGATTTAATTTTATTGGCAGACAGCTTTAACGAAAAATTACCCACTTTATGTACACAAATAAGAAGCTCATCACAAGCTTTTCGACCTGTAATTGTTGCAATTTCAAAGTCCAGTTATCTAGAAGATAAGCTTAATGCATTAAAGTCCGGCGCTGATGATTACCTAAGCGAGCCTATACAGTCAGAAGAGTTTTCTCTCAAAATATTTGTTCACTTAAGAAGGCACATAGAAGAGTTATCTGACCCTATAACATCATTGCCTATTGCTAATATTACATATAGAACCCTAAAAAGAGCAATAAATTCAAAAATATCATGGGCAATGCTCTATGTAGATATCGATAGCTTAGATGCGTATAACCAAATTTACGGCGACCTGGCAGCTGACAAAGTATTGCAGGCTTACACTGCAATAATAAAATCCGCAATAGGCAAGAGCGACTATTTAGGTCATTTAAATAACAACAATTTTATAATCATAACCAGCCCAGAAAAATCTGACAAAATTGCAGCATTCTTAAACTATGCATTTGATTCTATCGCCCCAAAATTTTATTCAGAAGAAGATTCCAGCAGAGGCTATTTAATTTTAGATGGAAATTATAAAGTAGGCAGGAAGATTCCACTTATTTCTACCAGCATAGGCGTAATATCAAACCTATGCAGAAACTTTAATGACTACAGAGAAGCTATTAACGAAGTTATTAATACATACAAACTTGCTAAAAATCAACCGGGATCTTCGTGGGTTAGCGATAAGCTAAAAATCTGCACGGTTGAGTCATGTATAGACAAAAAAACAGAGCCTACAAAGATTTTAATTGTTGAACCTGATGCAGCACTAGCATTTTTGCTAAAAACAACGTTAGAAATGCAAGGCTATAATATAGAGGCCACCAATAATTTAAATGAAATAAGCGACATGATTCAGAGCTATAATCCTAATTTAATAATATTAGATGCGGATCAAGAAAATTATGACAAATGCTTTAATGCATGTTCAATAATAAAAAAGCAACATAGCCAAATTAAAATTATAATATCTACAACAATTCATGACAAAATACAAGTCCTAAATGCAGGTGCGGATTTGTACTTGCCAAAACCGTACGAGCTTATGACTTTATTTAATTGGGTTGATAAATTTTTAAATAATTAATAAGCTAACAGGCATAAGTCTCGCTGCTAATATTCAGGCGTTTATTTAAGTGGCATTTTTTTCCAAAGTCAAAAGTTGTTGCTTAATAGATACATCACCTAAATATCCGCCTAAATATCCACCCAATCCTCCATTGGCTCTTATAACCCTATGACAAGGGAATACTATGGGAAGAGGATTTTTAGAATTTGCATTAGCTACAGCCCTCTGGCCGGTAGGCTTATTTAACAACTCAGCAAAACCCCTATAACTTATTGTTGTTCCATAAGGTATCTTTAATAATCCATTCCAAACATGCTGCTGAAATTTTGTACCAAAAATAAATTCTGTATCAATATCAAAAGTTTTGGTCTCACCTTTTAAATATTGATCAATAGATGATTTAGCGCTACTCAAAAAATCAATTTCTTCCTTAATTAAGTTATCTATGCTTTGATCTAATTTGTTAAAGCTTATTTTAACAAGTTTTTCATCTTTAGAATATAAAAAAAGTGAACCTATTCCTTCAAAATTATAGTCAAAGTAATATATTTTATCCATTATTCGCTAACTCTTTCCATCGTTTGCTTCTGATCTACACACTCCGGTAATGTAAAGTAAAAAGTGGTACCAACGCCTTCTTTACTGGCAAAGCCAATTTCACCGCCCATTTTTTCAATAATAGCCTTTGTAATACTTAACCCTAAGCCACTACCTCCTCTTTTTCTTGAAGATGAAGCATCAACTTGATTAAATTTTCTAAATAGCTTCTTTTGGCTTTCCTCCGGTATTCCTCGACCGTGGTCAATCACTAAAAACTTAATATTATCATTCTCTTTATCGATTATAATCTCTACAACATCACCACTCAAGGTAAACTTAGCTGCATTAGACAGTAAATTAGAAAAAACCTGCATAAAGCGGCTTCTATCTACTTTAATCTTATAACCTTGAAGGTTAATGTTGCTCTTTAACATGTATTCAACCTGAAATTGTTTACCATAAGGCCTAGTCATATCTATGCTATTCTTAACCAGCGGTATAACTTCAGATACCTCCATGTTAAATTCCATTTTATTTTGCTTTATTTTTTCCAAATCTAGTATGTCATTAACAAGATTTAATAATCTAACGCTATTATTTTCTGCTATTTCAATCATTTTGGTATATTTATCCGGGATATCACCAACTATTCCACTTAACAATAATTTTAAAGAGCCATGAATTGCAGTAATAGGAGTACGTAACTCATGACTGATAGTTGCAATAAACTCATCCTTTAAAGTGTCCACTTTTTTACGTTCACTTATATCTCTTATAACCAGAATTGTCTTGGATTCACCATCATATATAATAGTTGTCAGATATACTTCCACAGGAAATTTGTTGCCTGTTTGCTGAATAGCTTCTAATTCGACTGATTGTATTTTTCCAATGCTCTCTTGCGGCACGTTTGAATTTTTCATATATAAACTTTTAAAGTCAGGTATTAATAACTCAATACTATTATTAGTTAAATCTGCCTCATCATATCCAAAAATATCTATAACCCTAGAATTAAAGCTTTCAATGCAATTATTATTTGTTAAGGTTATAATACCTTCCTTAATACCTTGCAAAATAGATGTTGTATAGTTTTCACGCTCTTCTAACCTGCTTGACATCCTATCTTCAAACACTTTTATTAAAATTTGCTGAGAAATATTATTTAAACTATCTATTTCATCCTGACCTAAGTATCTACTCTTGTCATTTAATAAAAATATACCACCAATTAACTGCTGGTCAGTAGTTACAGGATAAATTCCAATATAATTAAATTGCTTTTGTTTATAATAGTCTATGATTTCAGTATTTTCACCAAAAAATTGATCCAAATCATCAATATTCACAAAATCTTTCGCATCTTTAAGCTTGTTAAACCAAAAATCTATTCTTTCTGCCAGCTTATAGTTATCTATGGGCTTATTTCCGTTAAGGTTATAAATCCAGGACTCTTTGCCTTTTCCATCTTTATCAAAAAACTGTACAATTCTTACTTCATTAACTTGCAAAGTATTAGAAATTTCCTCACAGATATTGTCTAATGTTAAATTTAAATCATCATTTTTAGTTAAAATATTAGAAACTTTATGCAATAAAAGTTTCATTTCACTGCGCTTTTGCAATATATTTATTGTCTCTATTTGTTTTATTGACAAAAACAAATTTTCTGCTATTTCTTCAACAAGTACTTTTTCATCACGAGTCCATCTTCTCACGCTAGATTGAGTGAAAACAATTAGCCCCCATTCTTTATTTACCCCTTTGATTTTACCAGCAATAAAAGACTTGGTGGCATTTTTTAAAAAAACTTTTTTAAACGGCTCAGGCAAATTAGAATTTTCTATATCATCAATATCTAATATATTTTTATTAAAAAATATATTATCTACCTCATCTTTTGGATATCTTACTCCACAAATGCTAAAAGCCTGCTCTTCAGTATGCTCTTTTACCAATTTTACTATTAATTCACCTTCATTTTTTGAGTATTTAATTAAAAGAACCCTAGAAGACTTTAACAAATCAGCAAGAGCAATACACAATTTGGAAAAAGGGTCTGTATAATCAGGCGTCGATTTGACAACTCTATTTATTATTCCTGTTAATAAAATTTGCCTTTCTGACTTTTGACGATTATAATTTATTCGTTTCTGGAGTTTTAATGCTATTACTGCCTGTATTAAAACAAAAGCTGCAAATATAAATTTAAATAATTTAAAATGATTTTGACTTTGCTCTCTATACTGAATGCTTAAATCATTTATTTCTCTTATAAACAAAGATAATTGAGTTGATAGGCTAGAATATTCTTGAAAAAACTTTAAAGGATCATCATTAAAAGACAAATTATCTAAATCAAGCCACGTATATTTAATTTCATCCCATAAAGTTATTAACTTTGGAGATGTATTTAATAAATAATTATAAAATCCATCAAGCTTGTCTACCTGATTGCTTATTTTATATCTTAAAATTAAAGCTTTTTCTTTATCTTCATGTAGCAATGCTGTCCTTCTGAATGTAATGTACTCAGTTATACGATTTGACAATAAAGTTATATTATTTACATATTTAATAGTTTTATTCTCATTTGTATACAATTTAATTTCAAAATAGAATTGCGCAAATAAATTAATTAATATACATAGATTAATAATTAAAAGCAAGAAAAAGTATAGATTAAACTCTTTTATGCTAATTAGTCTAGATATTAAATATTTAGTAATATTTTTCATTAGAATAAATAATCCATATGATTATGATAATGAGTTAATATAATCTACTTAGACAGTTATATGATTTAAAGTACCACTTGCAAAACAATTTCTTACATGACAGATTGCAATGGCCATTGCGTCACTAGAATCATCCAATTTAGGAATCTGATCACTTTTTATAATTAACTTAATCATTTCTTGTACATCACTTTTATTCGCCCTTCCGTATCCTGTAACAGTTTGTTTTATAACCAACGGAGTATACTCATTTATGGAAATTCCAAACTTCCTTAGCGTCAGCAAAATTACACCCCTTGCTTCACAAACAGGAACGATCGTTTTAGCATTCTTAAAAAAGAATAACTCTTCAACAGATGCAACATTAGGCTTATATAGCCCTATAAGATAACTCAAATCTTGCGAAATTTCTAATAATCTACTTGGCTTATCCAATGACCTATCAGTTTGTATAGAACCCGACTCTACTACACTATAGTGTTCTTCTCCATCAATTATTTGAGCATCTATTATCGAATAGCCCACTATTGCCATTCCAGGATCTATACCTATTATTCGCATTATATCTACCTAACTAATCAAACCTAAATATTTTTTTATAAGCAGTAAAAAAAATTTACTTATACAAACTTAATCTTACTATATAAACACTTGTTTGAGAATATTCATTTAAGATAAATTAAAGTAAGGAAATAATTAATTTTTTTTAATAATCACTTTAATAACTGACTAGTCAAACCAAAAAGGGCATAAAAATGAAATTTTTTTGGGCGTCATTATTAATTCTAACATTATTGCCAATTAAAACTGTTGCGAATCAGGCTAAGATAAAAATCAATAATATAGATATAACTGCTGAAGTTGCTAGCACTCCTGAATTAAAAAGGCAAGGGCTAATGTTCAGAAAATATTTACCCGAAAAAAATGGGATGATTTTTATATTTGATCACCCTCAAAAAACAAATTTTTGGATGAAAAATGTAAACTTTCCATTAGACATCATATTTATCAATAAAAACAAAATCATTAAAATATATAAAAATCTTCCAACTTGCAAAAATAAACCATGTCCTATTTATCCATCCAAAGTACTTACAGAATACGCACTTGAATTAAACGGTGGCTTTTGTCAAAAATATGGAATTAAAACAGGACAAAGCATTATTTTTGATAAAAAGCTTGAATTTTTAAGAAAAAACCTGCAAAATAATAATAAAGGAATTAAATTATGAATAATTATTTTAAAAAATATAAGAAGGTTTGCTTAATTGCATTATTAGCTATTTTGTTTATAACTTATACTTTGCCGGCATTTGCATTAAATAAATACAAAGTAGTTTTTTTCTATGCAAATTGGAACGCAGATAGCAGGCAAGCAAAGCATGATTTATCCTATTTAACTAATCAGCATACTAATATAGACCTTATTAATTTAAATATAGATCAAAATACAACATTAGATACGGCAAGAAAACTTGGATTAAGAGTTCCTAATAAAATTCCTTACATAATAATAATGAACAGTAACGATAAAATTCTTTATAAAAAGAAATACTCAGAATCCGCTTATAAAAAAATTAATAACATTGTTTCTAAATAATTAAAAAATGTTCTTTTCCGGTTTTTGTACGACTATTGAACGAGATTCATTCACTTGTACTCTTGCCTGACTCAACTTTTCTTTAATATCATCATCCAAGCTAGTACCATTTACCATTCTATCTATTAATCCATTATTTAATTTTACTGCTCTATTAAAGGCACCTATTTGCTCTAGCACATCTTTAATTTGCTCAAACTCATATGCATACTGTATCCTACTTGTACAAGTTAAAACTTCGCCTGTAGTTGCTTCAATATCGTTCCCACCTTCTTCAAAGTAAACTTTAAAAACCGACTTAATGTCAAATAGTTCAGCTTGCAAAGTTTGTATTGATTGCTGGATCCTTAAATATCTTTCAAACAAATAATTTACGTTGTTAACCTGCGATAATTGCCAGTCATGCTTTTGATCATATAAATCTTTTAAGTATGGATAAGCTAATGCCAACCCTCTTGCATCAGCCATTGCCCTATGTCGTACATCCGGTTTAATATAAAATCTTTCCAATAGCGCTAATAAACCATGAGAAGGCTCATCAGGAAAAACTTCTTTATACAGTTGCTGAGTATCTATTTTTTTATTTTTTAATGAGGTCCCATATAGCTCACTGCAAGCTTGATTTAAAAAACTATAATCAAATATAACATTATGAGCAACTAAAGGATAATCGCCTATAAATTCAAGTATTTTAGGCAAGACTTCTTGCATTGTAGGTTTGCCTTCGAGCATCTCTGGTGTAATGCCGTGAATATTCATACTTGATTGACGGATATCTTGTTTTGGGTCAATTAAAACTTCATATTCATCTACAATTTTATTATCTACAAGTTTTAATGCAGCAAATTCAATTATCTTTTCTCGTTTATAGTCTAAACCTGTCGTTTCTACATCCAATACAATTAATATATTATTTTCTTCCATCATTAATAATCTCATTAAGTATTTATTACTGATCTTTTCAGGGTCTCTATTTATTCTAACATGCTTAAATAGCCTGAAAAGTATTTAGGGATAATACTACTTAAATCATAACACAAAACGATATTTTAATACTAATACAAAAAAAGAGCCTTTCGACTCTTTTTTTGTATAAATTATTTATAAATTTATGTTTATTTTTCGCATTGCCTAAGTTTTTTACTAACATTTAAAAATGTATCTATCTCTTGCCTCATCAATTTAGGATTAGCATATATCCCTTGGCTGATAAAAACTTTAAGCTTATACTTTGGTTCATACAGATAAAACGAAGGAAATCCACCAACCATAAAATCTTTGACTTGTTGAATATGCTTCTTCTCTTCCGCATTAATCATCACAAAGCTAAGATCCGATTCGTATTCTTTGCGCAAATCATCCAATATCGGTGCGAATCTTTTGCAATACGTACACCAGTCAACATAAAAATTAACTGCAATTGGTTTATCTCTTTTGATTGCTTGATCCCAATTGACTTGGGTTGCATAATCAGAAGGCAGTAACTTTTTCTTAGGAGGTACAGCATTAACACCTCCTAATGAAATTATTGAAAAAGAAATAAGAACACATATAATTGTCAATATTTTTTTTATCATTGGATTATTCCTCAATTTAGATTATTGCACCCTTTGGTACAACTGTAATACCAGATTCAGTTACATAAAAGCCTCTAGCTAAGTCTTCTTCAACATTATAGCCAATTTTGGTGTAAGGTGGAATATCTACATTTTTATCAATAATTGCTTTTTTAATTTCGGCATGTCTACCGATGGTTACATCTTCCATCATAATCGTCTCTCTTACATAAGAAAAACTATTAACTCTAACATTTGGAGCCAGAACACACTTACTTATTTGACCACCACTAACAATACAGCCATCTGAAACTAAAGAACAAGTTGCCATACCAACTCTTTCAGTTTCTTCCCACACAAATTTTGCAGGTGGATAGTTATGATTAAACGTTCTTATAGGCCAATGATTGTCATACAAATTAAACTCAGGCTGAATTTCTAATAAGTCCATATTTGCTTGCCAGTATGAATCAATACTTCCCACATCTCTCCAGTAACCCCTTTCTTTTTCTGAAGTACCTGGCACAAAGTTACGGCTAAAGTCATAAACCATAACATTACAACGTGGAAACATATTAGTAATTATATTTCTACCAAAATCATAATTAGTTTCGTCTCTCGCAGCATCCTCTTCCAACTCTCTTATTAATACATCTTTATTAAAGATATAGTTGCCCATTGATGCTAATACAAGATCTGGCCTTCCTGGTATTGTTTTTGGCTCTTCTTTTGGTTTTTCCTTAAAACCAATTAATCTCCAATTTTCATCAACTTCCATAATACCAAATTCAGAAGCCTCTTCTTTTGGTATAGGAATCGCTGAGATAGTTAAATCCGCATTTTTTTCATTATGATAGTCAAGCATTTGCCTAACATCCATTTTATAAACGTGATCGCCACCAAATACGCAAACATGTCTGGGGTTTTCATCATAAATAAAATTAATATTTTGGTAAATAGCATCAGCAGTGCCCCTGTACCACTCACTTCCTGTTCTCATCTGAGCCGGAACAAGGTCAATGTATTGCCCTAAAATAGGGGAAGTTGGCCAACCTCTTGAAATATGCTTATTCAAAGAGTCTGACTTAAACTGTGTAATAATCTTAATTTTGTAAAAACCTGAGTTTACAAAATTATTTAAAACAAAATCAATAATACGATAACGTCCACCATACGGGACAGCAGGTTTTGCTCTATCCTTTGTTAGCGGATAAAGTCTTCGACCTTCACCACCTGCTAAAATCATTACTAAAACATCATCATTGTACATATGCTAATCCTAATCTTCCAAACTTAACAATGCCATAAACGCTTCTTGAGGTACCTCTACTCTACCTATAGACTTCATTCTTTTTTTACCAGCTTTTTGCTTTTCAAGGAGTTTTCTTTTTCTGGAGATATCCCCCCCGTAGCACTTGTCAAGAACATTTTTTCTAAGCGCTTTAACGTTTGTTCTCGCTATAACCTTTCCTCCAGTAGCTGCTTGAATAGGAACTTCAAACATCTGCCTTGGTATTAGTTCTTTAAGCTTGCTGGCAAGCTTCTGCCCCAGATAGAACGCACTGTCCTTATGGACAATCGTGCTAAGAGCATCAACCATCTCTCCTGACAAAAGAATATCAAGTTTTACAAGGTCGGATTTCTTATAACCCGAATACTCATAATCCATACTTGCATAACCTTTTGACCTGGACTTTAATTGATCATAAAAATCTGTTATTAATTCACTCAATGGAATTTCATATTCTAATTTTACCCTTGTAGTGTCAATATAGCTCATATTCAAATAGATGCCTCTTTTTGTCTGAGCAAGATCCATTAATGCACCTACATAATCATTAGGAGTAATGACATTGACTCTTACATAGGGTTCTTCAATTTGTTCTCTATGTTGGGGTGACGGCAAATTTGCCGGGTTATCAATACATATAACCTCACCGTCTGTCTTGGTTACTTTATAAATGACACTGGGTGAAGTAGTTATCAAAGGTATGTTATATTCTCTTTCGATTCTTTCCTGAGCAATTTCCATATGCAGCAGACCTAAAAAACCGCACCTGTAGCCAAATCCTAAAGCCGAAGAAGTTTCCGGCTCAAAAACAATACTTGAATCATTTAGTCTTAATTTTTCAAGGGCTTCTTTTAAATCCGCATACTGGTCACTTTCAACAGGATACATTCCACAAAATACCATTGGACTGGCATTTTTATATCCTGGTAAAGCTTCTTGAGCAGGTACATCTGCTTTGGTAACAGTATCACCTACAAGTTGCTGGACTTCTTTAATAGAAGCGGCAAGATATCCTACCTCGCCTGTTTTCAATTCGTTTATTTTACACCTTTGGGGTTTCATATAGCCCAACTCAGTAACATCATAATCCTTGTCAGATGCCATAAATTTTATTTTATCACCAGCTTTAATAGATCCATCTACTACTTTAAAGTAAGCTATTGTACCCAAAAAAGCATCATAGTAACTATCAAAAACCAAGGCTCTTAATGGTTTATCGGATGTATTCTTCGGTGATGGAACATACTTCACGATTGCTTCTAATACGTCTTCTATCCCAATACCTGTTTTTGCACTTGTTAAAACGGCATTAGAAGTATCAATACCAATTATATCTTCTATTTCTTGCTTTACTCTCTCAACATCAGCACTAGGCAAATCTATCTTATTTATTACAGGAATGATTTCAAGATCATGCTCTATTGCCAGATAAACATTTGCAAGAGTTTGCGCTTCTACACCTTGAGTAGCATCCACCACAAGCAAAGCACCTTCGCATGCAGCAAGGCTTCTTGATACTTCATAATTAAAATCCACGTGCCCCGGGGTATCAATTAAGTTTAATACGTACTCATCTCCTTGTGCAGCTTTATAATCCATCCTAGCTGCCTGCAATTTTATGGTAATGCCTCTTTCTCTCTCAATATCCATGGTATCTAAGAGTTGATCCATCATTTCTCTTTCTGAGATAGTCTTTGTTTGTTCTAATAATCTATCTGCAAGAGTTGATTTACCGTGATCTATATGAGCTATTATACAAAAATTTCTTATTTTATCTATCATACGCCAACTTTTATTTGTAAATAAACATTACTATTATTATCTATACTATAGGCTTACTTTACAAGAAAAACTTTTTATTTTTTAAAAATTATTTTTTCTTTCCACCAAGTCTAGTTAATCTCAAAGCAAATTATTACTTATTTACTGTAAATTATACCTTTTATTAGTTAAATAAAAAAATACTTTAAGAATGTTAAATTCTCTATAAGTCTATTTACATGAAATTATTATGTAATATAATCAAATTTGAACTCACCATCCTCTCAAATTTACAATTTGAAAATAATATAAAAGATTAAATAGGAGATAAAAACTTGGCTAATATCAAATCCGCAAAAAAGCGCGTATTAATTAATGAAAGAAACAGAAAAAAAAATGTGGCTTTAAAATCATCAGTAAGTACAGCCATTAAAAACGTTTTAGTAGCTATCAAAAAAGGTGAATCAGAACAGATTGACGCTTTGATAAATGTAGCCTACAGTAGAATTGATAAAGCTGTCAGCAAAGGGGTTTTCCATAAAAACAATGGCGCAAGAAAAAAATCTCGCCTTGTTGAAAAAGTTAATAAGTTTAAAACTGAACAATCTGCACAAGTAGAGGCACAAGCTTAAATATAAAAAGCTTTAGCTTTAAACAAGAAATTAAATATAGATTTCTATTCCTTGTAGTCCTAGTTGTTACAAACAGATGGGACTTTTTTTATAGCTGTTTTATAGATTTTTAAAAGCATCTGGGATATATAACCTCAGATGCTTTTAATTATTTATATTAAAAATACATTAATATATCTATATATTAGAAGTAAAGCTTTGTTCATCATCCTCAAGCTCTGATATGTCAATACTAGACTCTTCTTCGTCTTGCTGTTGTTGATACTGCATTGGTAAATCAATTTCAATTCCTGAAACTTCTTCTTCAATCATCTCAATGTCTTTTTTGCCATACTCTTTAATACGGCCATCTTCTAGCTTAACTGCAACTTTACCATTTAAAAAGTGCAAAGAGCAAACTCTACCAATACCATCAGGTGTCATAACACCACTTCCAACAGGTGGCATACCTACCGCAGCCTCAATGTATGTAGAATATTCGTAATTTAAGCAACATAACAGTCTGCCGCAACAACCTGAGATTTTACCGGGATTTATAGGCATTCCCTGATCTTTCGCAAGTTTTATATTAATTGATGTAAAGTCCTTTATAAAAGTACAACAGCACAAAGAATTTCCACACAAACCCATACCTTCGATTATAGAAGTCTCATCCCTAACTCCTATGTGACGAAGGTCGATTCTTACCTTTCTAAATGTCTGAGTTAAGTCTTTAAGCAGATCTCTAAAGTCAATCCTGTGAGGTGCTGTAAAATAAAATGTAAGCTTCCTTCTGTCTAATGTATATTGAGCTTTTACAAGGCGCATTGCAAGTTTATGCTTTTCAACTAATTCCTGGGTTTTACTGAAAGCATATATTTCCCGCTCCTCGTTTTCTTTATAAATTTCCTCATCTTCTTTACTAAGTACTCTTATAAAATCTACTGGATCTGGAAGCTTATCACCCCATTTTTTTATGACACAACCGGGTATCCTTTTTGCTCTGGCTACTTCCTCGCCTTTTTCTGTTCTTATCACAACCAGTTGCATATGCTCAACATTTGCAGACCCTGGTACAGAAAGAGGATGCAGCCTATTCTTTAATAATCTTACCCCATACTTATACATATTAATTAATTCCTTTTGACTAGTTTAGTTTGAAATTTTATCTTCATAACTATTATACGATTTAATTTAAATAAATAAAATTAAATATTTATTTTCTGAAAAAAAGTATAAAATATAAAGATTTTATAAAGCCTACATTGTGTACATGATAAACTTATTATATAGGTAAAAATCGGCTATACTAACTCTAAAATACATTTCAGATTATTAAATCTTATTAAATTTTACAAAATAACCTATATCCTAAAAAGAGTAATCTTGAATTTGATTTTGAAGCAGTGTAAGTACTTTATACTGATGTAAAATTGAGGTATATAAAGCTTCTGAATTTCCAAGTAAACATAAACACTAATAGAGCTTATATCGGGTAGATTAAAATGGTGATAATCATCATCAAAGGTAGAACAGGTGGTAGTAATGATTCCAATATTAGACTTAAAAGAACAATACAAAAGTATGCAGAAAGACATAAATAAAGCAGTGCTAGACGTAATGCAATCAGGCAGCTATATTCTAGGTAAAAACCTTAGTACATTAGAGTCAGAAATTGCTTCATACTGCGAGTCAGAACATGCAGTAGGTGTAGCGTCAGGCACAGATGCATTACATCTAGCACTAAGAGCTTTAGACATTGGTCCTGGTGACGAGGTGATTACAGTATCATTTACTTTTGTGGCAACAGTTGAAGTAATTGCTTTAACCGGAGCAACTCCTGTATTCATAGAAGTAGATGAAAATACATTTAATCTGGCCTATAGGGATTTAGAGAAAAAAATAACCCCTAAAACAAAAGCTATTATACCTGTTCATCTTTACGGCCAAGCTGTTGATATGTCTCCAATTTTAAAAGCTGCAAAAAAATATGACTTATATGTAGTAGAAGATTGTGCTCAAGCAATAGGCAGTACTTATAAAGGCAAAAAGGTTGGATCTTTAGGTGATATGGGATGTTTTAGTTTCTTTCCTACAAAAAACTTAGGCTGCTTTGGTGATGGCGGGATGATAACAACAAATAGCAATTACCTTGCAGATAAGCTTAAAGTTCTAAGAAATCACGGAAGTCAAACCCGTTATTACCATGATGAAATAGGCTTGAACAGCAGATTGGACGAAATACAGGCAGCTATTTTAAGAGTAAAGCTTCCTTACCTTGACGGGTGGAATAAAAAAAGAAGAGAAGTTGCAAATTACTATAATCAATTGCTACAAGATGTAGAAGAAGTTAAAATACCTTATGAATTAGACGACACATATTGTATTTATAATCAATACACAGTACAAGTTCCAAATAGAGATAAAATCAATCACGACATGCGTGAGAAAAACATAATGTCAATGATTTACTATCCTGTTCCACTACATTTACAGAAGGCTTATAGCTATTTAGGCTATAAAGAAGGTGATTTACCTATTACTGAAGCACTATCAAATGTTGTGTTATCATTACCTAATTTCCCTGAGATAACGCAAAAACAGCAAGAAACTGTCGTAGAAACTTTAAAAAATGCAATTATAAAAACAAAAGCAACAGTATAGCATTTATAACACACTTAAAACATAGCAAAAGACTGAATTATGTCAGTCTTTTGCTATGTCTATTTAATTATTTTTTATTTTAAAAGCAAAACTGCCCTGGTTGCATATTCATAAACTCTGGCGCTAACGCTACCTATGATGAAGTCTTGAATTTTATTTCGTGAATGAGCACCTAATATAATGACACCTGCATCCAAGGATTCGGCTTCTTTTATTACTGTGTCAGAAATGTGCCCCATAGAAGAGTAACGCTTAGTTACATTACATCCATCTGCGACTAATTGCTTGTTAATCTCAGCCATAAACTCATCAGCCACAATTTTAGATTCTTCTAAGATTTTGTCAACATCAGTGTAAACATAAGAATCAGGAGGAATAATTTCATATATAGGAGGTATTACATGCAATAAATTTATATGAGATCTACCTTTTGCAACAAAGTTAGGTAAGTTTGCAGCTGCCTTTTTTGTAGATTCAGTATTATCGGCGGCAAAGATGACATTAAAATCTTTATCATCAGCTACGTCAGTATCTCTTTTTATTACAAGAACAGAACTTTTACAGCTTCTTGATACTTTATAGTTTACACTGCCAAGCAGCAGCTTTTCTAGGTTTGATTTACCATGTGCACCCAATGAGATCAAATCATAGTGATTGTTTGACTGCTCACGCAATATTTCTCTTACGGCATCGCCTTCTCTGCTAATAAACTTATAGTTTATCTTTTTTTGCTCTAGATAATCTTCTACTAAAGCAAATTCAGATTTTCTGGCTTCGTGCCCTAAATATTCATCGGGGTTTTTATAGAAAATCTCTTCTTCTATAGGGTTAGCTTCGTTGACATTTAGTAGTGTTAGCTCCAGGTTTTCATGCCCAATTATGTTTAGAGTGTTTTTTACTATTTTTTTGGCAAAATCAGGTTCATCAATTGGGATTAAGATCTTTCTCTCGCTCATGGCATTGACCTCCTAATAATTCTTATACATATATTAACAATATTTTGAGGGTAGAATTCACCCACTAAATGGTAGTATCTCTAAAAAGTTAAGATTTATAAAGTTAGCAAATTAGATAAATAAAATTTGAAATCCATAAACAATCTGTGCAATTATAATTGCGGGGGATTAACTAATTAAAATTAAAGTTCTTACTACTTTAAAAAAGTTTTTCTTTGAGCTTTAATAACAATGAAAAATCATATTTTTTTATAGAAAGAAAGGTTGAACACGTGAATGCTCGCAGAGCGGCTAGAGAATTAGCGATAATCATATACTCCCAATTATTAAAAAACAAACATGATTTGCAAAACAAAGATTTGCAAGCTTTAATATTAGAGTCAATACGTACATTGACCAAAAATGAAGAAAATGAACTCAAGCAGTCCATCGTAGAGGTGTTTAAAATTAAAGAATTCATAGAGAACTATGAATTTGAACACCCTAATAACTTGAAGAAGCCTATAGGTTCTAAGCTGATACCTGTATCAATACCTCTGACATCTGATATGATAGGCCGCATTGATACTATTTTAAATGCAGCAGACAGAGCTTTATCTGCTATTGAAATTGCTGAATTTAATGCATTAAGTGAGAAACAAGAGGTAAAAGATTACGTCTTAAAACTTATTAATACGTACAAAGAAAACAGAAAAACAATTAATGAACAAATAGACAAGTACTCTAAAGGTTGGAATATAGAACGGTTAATACGTATTGACCGACATATTTTAAGAATTGCAGTAACTGAAATGTTTTTCTTTGATGATATACCAACGAGAGTATCAATAGATGAAGCTGTTGAATTAGCAAAGAAATACAGCAGTGAAGAGAGTTCAAGTTTTATTAATGGCATTTTAAGAAAAATAGTTGACGGAAATAAATTGCCTGAACAACAAACCTTGAGGGGTAAGCGTGGTGTTTAATCTATTCAAGAAAAAAGAAAATCAGCAACAAGTAGATAACAAACAAGATATTTTAAAGCCAGAAGAGCAAGCAGAAAATCTTGATAAGGATAAAAGAGATGAGCTTTCTCTTGAAGGAACTTGTATTAACGAAAAGCTTGATGCTGAAGATTCTTTTGCAATTTCTGTAGGGAACCTAAAAGAAAAAGTATCTAAAACAAGCGAAGGTCTTGTATCATCAATAATCTCTTTTGCTACAGGCGCAGAAACAATTGATGATGACATGCTTGATGAAATAGAAGATAAATTAATAGTAGCTGACATCGGTATGGATACTGCTGTTGAAGTTATTGAAAAAATTCGTGAGAAAAAGAATTCTATTAGGCCGGAGCAGCTTAAGGATATCTTTAAGCAAGAGTTTGCACAGATTTTAAAAGAAGCAGGTTCTAATAAGATTAATCTGAAAGAAAATCAGCTGAATATAGTCTTAGTAACCGGGGTAAACGGAGTTGGCAAAACTACATTAATTGGCAAATTGGCGCACCGCTACAAAAGTCAGAACAAAAAAATTATTATAGCTGCTGCTGATACCTTTAGAGCTGCGGCTCAAGAACAATTAGAAATTTGGGCAGAAAGAGCAGGCGTAGATATAGTAGGGAAATATGATTCTGACCCGGCAGCTGTAGTATTTGATGCTATTAAAAAAGCTAAAGATGACTGTGCGGATATTGTTATTGTTGATACTGCCGGGCGATTACACAATAAATTCAACTTGATGGAAGAATTAAGAAAGATAAAAAAAATTATAGATAGAGAAGCACCTGATGCATTATCTGAGTCTATCCTTGTTATTGATGCAAATACGGGACAAAATGGTCTTAAGCAAGCTCAGGTATTTAAAGAAGCTGTTGATTTAACATCTGTGGCGGTGACCAAGCTGGATGGTTCTGCAAAGGGCGGTATAGTAATTGGCATATCAAAAGAGTTAAGCTTGCCGGTAAAGTTAATAGGTGTTGGCGAAAAAATCAGTGACCTTAAAGATTTTAATGCGGAAGATTTTGTTTCAGCGGTGTTTGACTAATAATAGAGGTAAGTTAGGATGTTTGATTCGTTATCAGATAGATTACAAGATATAATCAGAAAAACTTCCGGGAATGATAAACTTTCGGATGATAATATAAGCGATACTCTTAGAGAAATAAGACGTGCCCTGCTAGAGGCTGATGTTAGTTTAAGAGTAGTAAAATCCTTTATATCTAAAATAAAAGACAAGGTGGCCGGTGAAGAGGTTACTAAGAGTGTAACTCCGGGGCAACAACTGGTAAAAATTGTTTATGACGAACTTGCTGAGTTGATGGGTGGAAGCAACACCCCTATGTCTAATGAGGGTAAACCTAATATAATAATGTTATTTGGTTTACAGGGTTCGGGTAAGACAACCACTGCCGGCAAATTAGCTATAAAACTGAGAAAAGAAAACAGAAATCCGTTGTTAGTTGCTGCTGATGTTTATCGTCCTGCGGCTATCAAACAGTTGCAAACAATTGGAAAGCAGATAAATATTCCTGTATTTACTATTGATAATAGTTCTGATGTTAGAAGTATTGTATCTTCTGCGGTGGTGCATGCTAAAGAGAATGGTTTTAACACCCTTATTGTTGATACTGCCGGGCGTTTGCAAATAGACAATGAGCTTATGGCTGAGTTGGTTATTTTAGAAAGATTATTTGAACCTGCTGAAAAGCTTCTTGTTATTGATGCTATGACAGGTCAGGAGTCTATTAACGTTGCTGAGTCGTTTAATGAGCATTTGGATGTTACCGGTGTTATTCTTTCTAAGCTGGATGGTGATGCTCGTGGTGGTGCGGCGCTTAGTATAGCTCATGCAACGGGTAAGCCAATTAAATTTATTGGGATGGGCGAAAAGCTTGATGCTTTAGAGGCTTTTTATCCTGATAGGATGGCTCAAAGAATCCTTGGAATGGGTGATATTGTTAGCCTTGTAGAAAAAGCTCAGGAGAATTTTGATATTGAGTCTGCTAAAGAGCTGGAAAAGAAAATGAGAAAGAGTGAGTTTTCGCTTGAAGACTTTATGAAAATACAGAAACAAATGAAGTCTCTTGGCTCTATGGATCAGATACTTGGGATGCTACCTATACCCGGGCTTAATAAAGATGCTAGGCAGGAAATTGCACATGTGGGTGAAACACAGCTAAAAAGAATTGAGGCTTGTATTCATAGTATGACTCCTGAGGAAAGAAGAAAGCCGGAGATTATTAAAAGCAGTAGAAAGAAAAGAATTGCCGGTGGGTGTGGATTGCCTATTGACGAAATTAACAGGTTTTTAAAAGAATTTGATAATATGAGAAAAATGATGAAGCAAATGGCTGATATGACATCTACGATGAGAAAAAATCCTAAAAAGATGAGTAATATGATGAATATGCCTGGCGGATTAGGTGCACTAAAAGGCAAATTTCCCCCCTTCAAATAAAAAAAGACAATGACAATCTCCCTTTTGTAATACAAAAAGTTTGTCATTGCAGTCAAAAGTATTTAATTTTCAGATTAAGTCCCTTTAATAATGGGGCTTTTTCTTGTTTAGTTCTTCTTTTTTAGTACTATTTATGTCTATTATATTAGAATTTTCACTATTATATTCATCTTTTATAATATTTTCTTTTTTATTATTTTTAAAAATATTAGTATCGCCTGCTGAAGCAGCATCAGCCACCTTTGCAACAACAGGTATTTCTTTATATGTCTTTATGTTCTCCAGCTTAGAGCTAGAGCCGGTTTTTACAAGTTTATACTTGCCTAGCTTAAATTTATCAAGCTTATCCCAAGCATTGATATACAGGGCATGTTCCTTTACCTCTTGTTTTGCCTCTTCCCAAGCCTGTTCGATAAATTTGTTTTGCTCTACGGCGTATATTTTAGTCTCTTTACGCCTCTTAGCTTTGTATATTCGTTCTTCTCTGTCGCGTTCTTTGCAATCTTTGTAATACTCGTAGTGTTCATTATACATTTGCTCTTCTTTTTCCGGGGTTGCAGGTTCATCTTTCCAGGTCTCATAACTGAAATATTTGATTTCGTCTTTTTTGTATGGGTCGTAGTATTTGTTACGGGCTAATCGAAGATAGTCATCTTTTAAACATATATTATGCTTGACTTTTTCGAGTTCAAATTGGGATTTGCGCACACAACGAACTTTGTAGAGTAGCTCTTTGTGTGCGTCTATTATTCTAATCAGAGGATTGCCTGAGAAACCCTCGTGGTAAGGTGGATAGGAGATATCTTTAGTGTCTGAACTTGGGCAATCCTTTGGTATTGGAAGATGTACAATTTCTTTAACATCACTATATCCAACCTGGTCCGGGACTTGATCCATAAACAAGTCTTGATTCAAGTGTATTTGCTTTAGTTCACTTAATATTTTTTTAGTAACGTTTGTCAGCTTTTTGAATAATCGTTCGCTTTCAGCGGTTTCTTCCGGTAATTCGTATTCATTGATTGACCAAGGTCTTAGCACTACAAATTCTGTAGGGAATTCTATTTTAAGTTCTGCGAAATCGCGCAGCATCAATGGAAAAATGTCTGACCATTTATGATAATTATCAAATTTATCTTTTATTATTTCGACTTCTTCGAGGATTCTTTCATTTATTTCACTTAAGGCACTAACGGCCTTTAGCTGTTTTGTAGAAAATTTTGATCTTATTTCCTCAGGTATAAAAGTCCTTACTAGTGAATAAGTTTTCTTTGCGAGGTCTTTTAATCCTGTTGAATTTGTTTTAAAGCCTTCCGGTTCTTTGGGTTTTCTTCTGTGCCAATCTTTTGCCTGTTTTCTGTCTTCTATGGCTTCTATTATATTCATTGTAAAGCCTTGAAGAGTCATGTTTATGAATTCCATTTTTTGAATCAGGGCTTTACTCCACTCTCCGGTGCGCATTATATTCAAAAATTCTTTGCCTACTACATCAAATTCCATTTCTGAAGTTTTTATTGCTTCTTCCATTCGACCTTTTAAGCCCATTAGGTTAGCGTTTTTTGTCCAACGGCGCAGGATGACAATTTTATTACGCAGTCTGTAATATATAATTGCTGCGTATTTATCGTTGTTTTTTTGAGGTTTATCTTCAGCTTTTGCAGGTTTGATTACCAAGGTTAAGTACCCCTTTTTTATTGTTCATAACCTACTTAAATTAAATAGAAAATACTTTATGATGGGCATCTGGTAATTAATCAAGTTTTTATAAAGATATAATTTATATTCTTAGTATATATTATAACAGTTTTAAAATAGGATTGCATGAAAAAAATCGAATTTTTAGAAAAAGGTGCTACTTTTTTAACATAACGTTACAAGGTTTTATTTTTAGAATTTACTTGGTTTTATTTTATAACAAAATAATTGCCTGGAAGAGTGGAAATGTTTTTTAGTTTTATTTTTGAGCCGGTTTATCTCTTAATTGATTAGCAAATCTTCTGGCTAAAGAGTCAAAGTCGCTGCCTCTTCTTGCTTCTATTTCTACTTCCAGGTATTCTCCATTATTATTCTTAAAAAGTATATCACCTGCTTTTATAGTTTTGTCTATACTTTTTTCACGTATTACTAATTCTTTATTAGTTGTGTTTTCCCAGAAATAATTTTGTGGGTGTCCCTCTTGATCAATGATAGATGCTACATTGAGTCCTCCTGGATTATTAAATATTTTGACTCCATCCTTATATTCAGTTGTTGTAACACCAGTGTTGGTATGTGTTGTTTTTTTTATTACATCTGATCCTTTAGGGTATGTTGTTGTTATACTGCCATCAGGATATTTAGATACCTTGGTTCCATTTTTATAATCAGTTATTGTAATACCAGTATTGGCATATGTTGTCATTTTTATTTTGTCTGATTCTTTAGGGTATCTTATTATTTTGTTGCCATCGTTTTTTAAAAGTTCAGTATGGCCATCTTTATATTCTGTACGGGTGTCACCAGAAGTTTTATAAAAAGTCTGTTTTGATATAGGAGAGAGATTAGGGTGCATTACTACCCAGCTACTTGGGTAGTCTATGAACATGCTACCGTCAGAATATTTGTTATATGGGTCGCCATCTCTTGTTTTTCCTGTTTCTGTTACGATAGGTTCTACTGTGACAGGCATTAGGCCTTGCCCTTGTATAGGTTGTGTATAATCAGTCATGAAAGGCCCTTGTGTTGGAGCATGATAGCCGGGCATAATATAAGGAGTTGGGGCAGGCTGCTGCGATAAGCCGGCTGTTTGAGATTTTGCTTGTCGTTCTCTTTTGTGATCATAAGCAAGTTGTTTTGCTAAGTCGCTGAATTTGCCGGTTGTTTTTACAAAATTGTTTTCACCACATTGATAAACTATTTCTCCCGGCTTAATACCTCCTGGAATATTAGTAAAATAGCCGTCAAGTCCAGAGGGTTTGTTTGGATCTGCGCTTTTTGATCTCCCCCATAGAAAAGCTTCTGTTTCGCCATTAGGAGTATAATAGAAAGCTGTTTTTACTCCATCTTCTTTATTTTTATATGTATGAAAGCCGGTCTTTGTGTATACTTTTTCTTTGTCTCCATTTGGGTATGTTATTCTTTCAATATGTTCTTGGGGTGATTCTTGAGGTTGTGAGGGGCCAGCAAGATTAAAATCATTGTCATTAGAGTTTGGTCTGCCGGTACCTACTTTAAAATTTATTGCATTTGGTATACTATAGCCTTTTATCATTTAGATTTAATCCTTTTAAGTTCAGAGTTCTTTATAATCAAACGATCCATCTGGTTTCATGCTTGCTAGAACTTGAGTGCCATCTTCTCTTGTTATTAAAAAAGCGCTACTGGAAAGTGGTTTTACATTGGCTTTTTTCCCACTAGGAAAAGTGCAAGTTAAAGATTTGTTAGAGTTTTGAATTAAATCTGCTTTAAGTCCGTCAGGTCTGGAAACTTGAAAAATTCCAGATTGTTCTGCGACGACAGTAGATCCATCTGAAAAAGTTGTCTTTTTTTCAGATGGTTGCATTAAAGTATTAATTAAATATTCTTTTGAGCTTCTAGCTGTATTTTTATTTATCTCTTGAGTTAAAGCTTCCTCTTCGGATTTAGATTTGATTGAGCGATTTGAATTTTTTCCTTTGAAGTTGATTGACTTGGGTATGTTATAATTTTTTATCAT
Organism: Candidatus Gastranaerophilales bacterium; assembly: GCA_028277625.1. Classification (GTDB taxonomy): domain Bacteria; phylum Cyanobacteriota; class Vampirovibrionia; order Gastranaerophilales; family JANQFW01; genus JANQFW01. Next base: position 47,096 of record JANQFW010000038.1, read on the forward strand.
TTTAAAACTCTTTCTAGTGTTTGGCTTTTTGCTGTGCTTTATATTGTTTCATAAATATTGGGGCTAAAAAGTTAAAGTCTTTTACATTAAGCTGTTCATTCACCTCTATAAAGTGACCTTCAGGTGTTTTAAAAATTATAGTACCAGACGCTAGGGGTTCTTTTTTTGAACCAGTTTCATTTAGTAGCAGTAATTTATTTATTTCCGGTTTCTCTTCTAATTCTGTCCATTTACCGTCTAGTTTTTCCCATAAGAAGTCTTGTTGCTCACCTTTTTTGTTAATGAAAGAAGCTACTTTTAAGCCTTTATTTTCAGGGGTGGTTATACAAACGTCATTTTTTATAGTTTTATTACAACCATTTTTTTTTATTATTACAACATTATTGCTATTGAAGTAGTCTAAAGTTTCTTGTACATCATAATCATAAGGATATTTTGTTCGGACACAATTCTGCTTACTGTTATCTTTAGTGAATAAAGTTTTAAGCTTTCCGTTTTTGTAGTTTGTTTCGGCATATTTTTTGCCTTTGGTTGCTTCTTTATAGCCATAGATTATTGTATGGACTTTGTCAGTATCTTTGGTGTTTGGATATATTATTTTAGTATTAAAGCTTCTTAAAGAAAAAGTTTCTATACTATTATTTTTATAAGTAGTTTTTATCGTTTTGTCTTTTATGTTTATAGTCGTATTTGTTTTATTTGAGTCTTTTGGATAAGTAATTTCAATATTTTCGTTATCATTTAATAAAACAACAGAAATGCCATTATCATAAAGTTCTGTTGTTTTATTTTTGTCACTTGTTTTTTTTATAACAGACGCAGATGGTATGCTTATATTATTATTTTGATCTTTTTTTATAGTTATACCATCAGGAAAGTTTATTGCCAGATTTCCAGATTCATTAACTTTGTACTTAGTTTGATTATCAATATCAGATAAGAAGGAACTGGTACTAGCTTTGCATTGAGCAAAAATTTCTGTAAATCTATCTTCTTGAAGAGGAGGATATTTCTCTTGAACTTTAGAACGAAGAATATTAGCAAATTTGTCCTTATACTTTTTTGCAATATCTGCAAAGTCGCCTTTATCATTAACTTTTGTGTATTCGATATTAGATGGTGTAAAAATTATATCGCCTTTTTTAAAAGGAATTTTAAATCCGTCTTTATCGTCTTTAAGGAATGTGTAATAGTTAGAGTCTAGATCTGTCCATTCGTCACTTAGCTTTTTCCATAAATAAATCTTTTTTTTGCCCTTTAAGTCTTTAGTCAAGGCTACGCATAGATGGTCTTCAGGGGTTTCTCTTATTGTAAGACCACTTTTATAAAAGCGAAGAAAAGAGTTGCCTGTAAGGTACTTTACTGTTTCGTTTATTTCATATTCTTTTGGGAATTGAGTTCTAATATAAAAAACTTTGCCTGTATTAGCATCATTAAAAGTTGTTTTTATAAATCCATTTTTAAATTTTGTCATGAAAGAGCCGGTGTTAAAAAAATCTATTGTTTCTTTTATTTTTGATTTGTTTGGATATACAGTTTTAATACTATTCTTATTTTTATCTTCATTATTATTAAATAAAGAACTTTTCTCTCCATTTTTATAATAAACGACAAGACTTTTGTTATCTAAATAGTATACTGTTTTTTCTTCTTTTATATCAGGGGTATCAGGATATACTGTTTGAATACTTTTGTCCTTATTGAAAAAGCTTTTTATTGTTCCATTAGGGTAAGTTATTCTTATGTCACCGCTGTTTCCGTATATTAGAGTGCTTTTTGCACCATCTTTGATACCAATGTTATTATGACCTTTAAGAAATAGTTTTTCAGTGAGGCCATTTTTGTATGAGGTTACAATACTACCCTCATCATATATTAAAGTCTCATCTATTTCAGAATCTTTAGGGTATTTGATTTTAGTCTCATATGGATGTGTTTTATTTATAATTTTTAAGGTTTCATCATCATAAAGTACATATGCCTGTGTTTTATCATCAATGGCTTGAGAAATATTTTTATTATATAAGTTTATTTCATTCTGTGCATGTTTTTCTAAAATTTCTCCGTTAGGAAAGCGTACTAATATATTTCCTATTTCATCAAGTTTATATAAGGCATGTTTAGGAACTTCTGAGAAGAGCGCTACACTATCTGTTTGATGTTTGAGCATTTCATTTAAGCCCGGAATAAAGTATTCATTCTCTAAGTCAGGTAAATCAGGGTATAATGAGTGTAAAGCTGGATTTGGAGAAGTTGGGGAAAGAGGGGGGGGGGCTAGTAGAAACTGTTTAGCTTCTGGGTTTAAAGGTGTCTCCAGAAAAGCTGGTCGGCCCGGAAGTGGAGGAAATGTTTTTGAGGATTCTGCTGTATCACTTGGCTGTCTTGAATTTTGCTGTCCAGGCACAGCCCCTCTAGCTTCCGGATTTACTCCATTAGTGCCCTTGAATTTTATAATTTGGGGTCTATTATAGCTTTTTATCATTTTTTTAGAATACCTTTATTTGTTTAAAGTTGTTGACTTTTATTGAGGTTTTGCCGGTTTAAAAGCTGGAGCTTCAGTGCTTAATTCCTCATTTTGAAAATCATTTTTCTTTTATAGAATAATAAACATTGAAACAAAAATATTTAAATACTTTAATATATTATGTTTTATTTTTTACAAAACTTAGTAAGAAGTGGTACTAAAGTATTGTTAAATCTTTATTTTTTTATGCTTAATAAATAAAAAAGACTACTTAAAATATTAATAGAAATAACAGGCAAGACTGTTTTTTTGTTTTTTACATATATTAACTTATTTTAAAAAAGCCATGTATAGAGATTTTGAGTCTGTTTATTTTAGGATTTAGGACAAGTTTTATTTTATAAAAAATTAATTAAAAGGGGGGCAAGTTGTTTTTATTAATAAATATTTCGTTTTATAAATAATTTTTATCTACACTATTCTGTAAAATAAAAAAATTTTATATAATAATAGAATGTTTTTATTTAGCTAAGGTTTTTAAGTGTTGAGAGTTATAAGAGGACAGTTATTATGGATCAGGAAATGGAAAATAATAATATCCCTGAAGAAGAAAAGTTTGAAATTGAGTCATTCCTTAAATTTGCGGTATCTCAGAATATTTCTGACATTCATTTGAGAAAAGATACGCCACCTATGGTAAGAAAAGACGGAACTATTCTTAAGTCTAAATCAGCGCCTTTGTCAGAAGAAGATATGCAAGATATTTTAGATAAGATTATTCCGCAAAAACTAAAAGCAAAGATGGGCGATGCTTTTGACTTTGATTTTTCTTATGAAATCTCTGGTGTGTCACGATTTAGGGTTAACTTGCTTCATGATCTTGGTAGTATAGGGTTTGTCTTTAGGGTTGTTCCTTATGTTGTGCCGGCTATGGAAAAATTAATACTTCCGCCTGTGCTTAAGAAGTTTACAACTTTAAATAATGGATTGATACTTGTAACAGGTCCTACAGGTAGCGGTAAAACAACTACGCTTGCCTCTATATTGGATTTTATGAATCAAAACAGCCAAAAGCATATTATAACCCTAGAAGATCCTATCGAATTTATGCACTCTAATAAAAAATGTGTGTTTACTCAGCGTCAATTAGGGCTTGATACGGATTCTTTTCCTCATGGGCTTAAATATGCCTTAAGGCAAGATCCTGATGTTATTCTAATTGGTGAGATGAGAGATAGAGAAACAATATCCAGTGCATTAAAAGCTGCAGAGACCGGTCACTTGGTATTTTCTACTTTGCATACAACTGATGCAGTGCAGACTATTAATAGGATTATAAACTCTTTTGAACCACATGAAAGAGAGTCTGTAAGACTGCAAGTTGCCTCAACTTTAAGGGGTACTGTTGCTCAAAAACTTGTGAAGCGCAAAGATAAAGGTAGGGTTCCTGCGACTGAAATACTTGTAGTTACACCCGCAGCAAGAGATTATATAATTAGAGATGAAGTTGATAAAATATACGAGCTTATTCAGGATGGTGATTATAGTGGTATGATGAGTATGAACTTATCTTTGTTTAAGCTGGTGAAAGCTGGCTTGATTACTCAGGAGATGGCCTTAGAATCGTCAGATACGCCTAATGAAATGGAACAGCTTCTTAAAGGGGCGTTCCATGGGACCTAAGATTGTATAAAAAATTTTGCTAGACTGCAAAAAAGACTTTCTCGAACTGAGAAAGTCTTTTTAAATATATATCTTTATATTTAGTTGGTATTAAACACCAATTTTTTCTTTTTCTTCTTTTGATACAGCGGCAGAAGATTTTTGTGATTGAAGGTCTGCTGCTGTTGCAGGTACTGCCGGTGTCATTGTTTTAAATCCTACAAACGCTAGGTACAACAATGATACTGTGCCAGCTGAAATTAAGCCTGTTGCTAAAGAACTTGTTACATCGCTTATGTAACCTACTATTGGTGTTATTACAGCGCCACCAATGATAGATGTACATAGAATACCAGCTACTGTGGCTTCTTGACGCTTGCCAAAAGAGTTAACAGCTAGTGTAAATATACTTGGGAACATAATTGAAGTAAAGAATCCTGCAGCGATAAATGCAACTAGAGATACATTACCGAATCCTGCAGGTGCTAATGTTGCGATGTATAGAGATGCTAAACATCCAACTGAGTATAAAATTAATGCTTTTGATGTATTTAAGAAGTTTAAAACAATACCGCCTGTGAATCGGCCAACAGCTTGCAGTGCCCAGTATAGGCCTGCGTAGCCTGCTGCTGTAGCTTTTTCGAAACCATGAACTTCTATTAGGAATGTAGCTAACCAGGTGTAGATTGCAACTTCTATACCTACATAGATGAAGATACCTGCTGCGAATAATAACATTTTAGAATTTTTTAATAGATTAAAATAGTCTTGAGCGGTTGGTTTTTTAGTTTGCTCTGACTTATCTGTTTCTGGAATGTTAATGAATAGTGCTGCTAAAAGTATTAAAGAAGTAAAGCCTGCAAATATAAAATAAGCTGCTTTCCATTCTAAGCCCAGTGTGTTTGTTGTCAGGCCGATTAAGAAGCCTGCACAAGAGCCGCCAACACCACATAAAGCTTGCATTAATGTAAGGTTACGTGAGTATTTATTTGGATCGTCATCTAATTTTTTTACCAGAAGGTTACCTACCATTTGTATGGCTGTAACACCGGTTCCTATAATAAATAGTGAAAGAATGCCTACTTCAAAAGAGGGGAATAAACCAAATAAGACGGATCCTGTTATTAAAAGGCCTAGTGCCCATATTAAAGTTTTTTTGTTTCCAATAGAATCTAGTAAAAAACCTTGAGGTAAAGATGTTAAACCATAAGCAACGAAAAATGCTGAACCTAAAAGGGCAATAATTGAATTGCTTAAGTTAAAGCTGTCTTTCCAATAAGGCAACAATGCTCCAACAAAGTTTGTGATTAGAGCAAATGTGAAAAAATTCATTAATAATAATAAAAATAATGGAATTTTTGACTTGCTACCTGACATTAATTTTTCTCCTTTGTTAATACTTTGAGCTTTTATACTTAGCTAAAATGCTTATTTTTTAATTTTGTTAAACTGTATCAGAATAAGTATAAAAACTCCCTATCAATTAAACGCTTAAAAATTTTTTAAAGTGTCATGTTTGTATAAAAAATTCATAAAACAAATTTATTTATTTTTTTTTAGTAAAGGCGTAATTTTAATACTTTTTGGCAAATAAACATAAATCCCCTTGTATTATATGTTCATGATTTTCTTTATGTTATATTTGACATAATTAAATTTCAAGCATTTTTTAGCAGAATATATTGATTGTTATTTAATAAATAAGGTTTTTAAAAATAAATTTAGTAAAATTTATAAAAATAAAGTATAATATTTTGAGTAATAACTACAAATGAGAGATTTTAGATTAAACTTGGGTGGTGAGATTAATGAAACAAAGAAAGATAACTTTTTTAATTATTTTAGTTTTGGTTATAGCAAGTATTTTTGTTATTTTAACCAAGCCAACCAAGCTAGGGTTAGACCTGGTAGGGGGATCCAGAATTGTTTTGCAAGCTCAAAAACCTGCTAATGTTGCAGAAATAACAAATGATATGATGAGTAGCTTGAAAGCAGCTATTGACAGAAGGGTTAATGCTTTTGGCGTTGCAGAAACAATAGTTCAAAGAATTGGTAAAGATAGATTGCTTGTTGAAATACCAAATATTAGTGATCCTGAAAAGGCAAAAGACTTTTTGGGTAAAACTGCAGAACTAGAATTTAAAGAACAAAAAAAAGGCTTTCGAGGAGAAGAGACATGGGTAAGCACTGGTTTATCCGGTAAAGATTTGAAATTGGCTAAAGTTGGTACTGACCAATCTGCTCGATGGGTTGTATTAATAGAATTTAATAGCAAGGGGGCAAAAAAGTTTGCTGATTTAACCAGAAGACTGGTTGGCAAGCCAATGGCTATTTTCTTTGATGGAGAATTAATTTCTGCGCCTGTCATAAATGAAACTATTGCAGGCGGTAGTGCTCAAATTAGCGGTGGTGAAGGCGGATTTAAGTTAGCTAAAGCAAAAGAAATGGTTGACTTCTTAAATGCAGGGGCGTTGCCTATACCTGCACTAATTATTGAAGAAAATTCTGTTGGGCCTACTTTGGGCTTTGACTCTATACAAAAAAGTAAAATGGCCGGGATGATAGGTATTACTTTAGTAATGATTTTTATGCTTGTTTATTATAGAGTACCAGGTTTTATTGCTAATATTGCTCTTTTGATTTATGGGCTTATTATTTTTGCTTTGTTTAAACTTATACCGGTTACTTTGACATTGGCAGGTATTGCGGGCTTTATTCTTAGTATTGGTATGGCTGTTGATGCTAATATTCTTATTTTTGAGAGAACAAAAGAAGAACTTAAGGCCGGTAGGACGCTTTTTACTGCAATAAATGCCGGATTTGACAGAGCTTTTACAAGTATTTTTGACAGTAATATGACTACAATTATATCTTGTGTAATTCTTTATCTATTAGGGACAAGTATTGTTAAAGGATTTGCTTTAACGCTGGCTATTGGTGTTGTGGTTAGTATGTTTACTGCAATTACTGTTACCAAAAACTTTATGCATTTAATGTTTGGTACTGGTCAGTTAAAGCACCCTGAGTGGTTTGGTTTGAAAAAAGATCAAATTGCAAAAGGTTTTAATGCAAAAGATACTAGCCCAAGAAAAGCAAAGCTTGGTGTTCTTGATTAGTTTTTGAATATTATTTATTGGAAAAGGGAGATATAAAATTGAGTAGTCCGTTTTTAAGAGATAAAAATATAATAGATGTTGTTAAATATAAATGGTTATGGGTAGCATTTTCAGCTATTTTGATTGTGCCGGGAATTATTGCTATGGTGTATTCTATGACAACTTATCAAACCCATTCTCCTATGAAGTTAGGTATTGATTTTACCGGTGGTACTTTGGTCCAGTATGGTTTTGAAAAGAAACTAGAAAATACTGATATATCTAAAGTAAGAGAATCCTTAAATAAAGCCGGTATAGAGACAGCTGTTATTCAGATAGATCAGGCTTCTAAAAGTATAAACGAGCAATCAGTAAAAGATAAAGATGTTGAGCCTGTTATTGAAAGTGTTAAAGAACCTAATGAAGTAACAAATAAAGATAAAGCTAAAAAGACAGAGGTTAAACTCGACTCTAAAAAAGTAGAAGTTAAAGAGGGAGTTAAAACCCCTGATGTTGTTAATCCTGAAAGTAAAGCGGGTATAAAAAGTATTGTTTCTATAAGAACAAAGTTTTTAGATAAAAACGACTCTAAGAAAATGAACGTAGCATTAAAAGAATCAATAGGCGAGTTTGTGCCATTGCAAGTTAGCTCTATTGGTCCAACGCTTGGAAAAGAGTTGTTTCAAAATGCTATAGTTGCTCTTTTATTATCTTTTGCTGCTATAGTTATTTATTTAACTGTTAGATTTAAGTTTGATTATGCTATGTTTGCTTTAGTTGCACTTTTCCACGATGCGTTATTTGTTTGTGGTGTGTTTTCTATATTGGGTCTTGTTTTTCACACTGAGATAGATAGTTTGTTTATTACAGCTATTCTTACTGTTATTGGATTTTCTGTACATGACACTATTGTTGTGTTTGACAGGGTTAGAGAAAATTCAAGATTCCTTGTTAAGAAAATGTCTTTTAATGACATTGTTAATGCTAGTGTTAACCAAACTTTGGCAAGAAGTATAAACACTTCTGTTACTTCTTTGGTTACCTTAATGGCTTTATATTTCTTTGGCGGGGTTACTACTAGAGATTTTGTTTTGGCAATGACTTTGGGTATTGCGATTGGTACTTATTCCAGTATATTTAATGCAAGTACTTTGCTTGCTATGTGGAGAAGCAGATCTGCACAACCAAAGAAAGCTGCTGCATAATTAATTAAAATTAAGTTTGTAAATATACTAAGAGGCTGTCCGAGAGGGTGGTCTTTTTGCTTTAACGCAATTATTTATATGTTTAGTTTTTATTTATCTTGGTTAAGGAAAGAAGAGTTTTTTTATATTATGGTTAAATGTTTAAGTGTTCCAAGTTTATTTATTAAAAAAAGAGATAAACAACCAAAACTAATAGAAGGAAAAAAAGATAGACCGGTTGTTGCTATCGTAGATGACTATTCTAGAATAATTCCAAAGTCAAAAGATTTAACTCATGGTGAATTGGTAGAAAAAACATTGAAAGCAACTTGTCCAACAGTTGATGTCATTAGATTTGATCTTACTAGTGTTAAGATATCTGCGGATTTTGATAAGAAAGCTGAAAGGGTTAAAATCTCTACAGCTTACGAGTCTCTTGATAATAATAAAATCTCTGCAGCTTTTGATGAGATAGCTGGAATGTTAAAATCAGGAAAAAAAATTGATGCGGTTAATATCTCTCTAGGCGCCTCTTTAAATCTTTTTCCTCAAAATTTGGAAAAAAATGTATTTAAACTTATGAAAGAAATACTTCTTATAGAAACAAGCGTTTTTACTAGTTTTTTTAAGCTTAATAAGTCTACTAGAGAAAAATTGAAAAAAGAAATAAAAAAAATAAAAAATAAGAATATTGACTGCCATGATTTATTAAATTCATTGGAGAATTTAGCAGCACAAGAAAAGGTAAAAATTTTTGTTTCAGCAGGAAATAAAGGTTGTGGATATATAAATTCCTATTCACTTGCTAAGAATGTAATAACTGTAGGCTCCTGTAATGCTATAAGATTTAAAAAAATATATTCATCACCGTTATTGGCAGATCAATATGAACATGGAGTATTTAGATTAAAAGACGGAAAAATGTACCCTTTAAGAATTAGATCTAATTTTTACTTGCCACGTCAATGTTTTAAAGGAACATCTCTTTCTACTCCTGTAGCTGTAGGGAAATATTTGAAAAGTTTGTTCAATAAATAAAAGAAAGAAAACTTAGTTATTATGCTTAATTTATTTAGTGTTATATCTGACTCACGGTCGGCTTTTAAACCAAAGGTTGTAATTATTGATGATTTTGTTAATAAAGAAGAGGGGCTCAATCATGGGCAATTAGTAAAAGGATGTTTGCTAGAGACATGTCCAGAGGCTCAAATAGAAACAATAAATATAGGTAAAACTAAAGCAGGTAGGGCATGTGTTAATACCTTTAAATTAGCAAGGGATTTAAAGGACATAGCTAAAAGACTAAATGGGGGAGAAAGGATTGATGCTGTAAATTTGTCTATTAGGTCTGACTTTGATGTGCCTGAACAATATACTTCATTTGCGGAAAATCCTTTTGTTATTAGCCCTGAATTTAAAGAAGAAATAAAAGCAGAAATAGCTGCTAATGTAGCAGAAAAAAAAGCAGAAAAAGAAATTTTTAAAAAGATTAAAGAATTGGTAAAACTTGGTAAAACAAAGATATTTTTGTCAGCAGGAAGCGATGGACCAGGTAAAGTAAATATTTATTCAACTATTAATGGTGTAACAACTGTAGGCGCTTGCAATAGCTTGGGTAGAGTAGAAAAATATTCTTCTACTTTGTTTGCTGATACATTTGAAGATGGAATATCAACATTAAGAAAAAAGTCTAAATTTTTTCGCTTTTTTTCAATTAGTGTTGTTAGGCATGGTGCATCTTTTTCTACGCCAAGGGCATTAGGGAAGTATCTGAAAGCTTTGTATAGGAGATAGAACATTTTTAATATACTTAAGAGGCTGTCCGCGAGGATGTTTTTTTTGCATTTTTATTTATTTTAATTTTCTTTTGAATGTATTGAATCTGCCCTGTTTGACTATATGGAAATTTATTTTTTGTAAAATTATAAAAGAAAAATAAATGTTACATTTTATAACATTAGTTTGTTGTATTTATCTACAAAATTTAACAAAAATAACTGTAAAATATATGTTGATTAACTCTTGAAGATAAAGTAAAATTGTTAAGTCTGAGAGTTATATTGTTTGTCTTTAAAAAATATATACAAGTGTTTACTTTAAGGAGCTATTGGTATGTTTGATTTTTTGCAAAAAATTTCCATTAATAAGAGACTACTTTTATTATCTTTTTCTGTAGGTTTGATAATTTTTATTGCAAATGGATTTTCTGTTTTTTATATAACGGAAAAAACGCTTTATAAAGAGCAATCTACAAGAATAGCAGTAATGGTAGAGTCTATTGTTGAATTAGCAGATAAATATAAAGCAGAAGTCAACGAGGGAAAATTAACTGAAGAAGAGGCTCAGGCTAAAGTCAAACAAGTAGTTAGAGATATACGTTTTGATAATGGTAATTATGTGTGGATTCATGATTATAATAATCATTTTGTCGAACATCCTTTAATTCATTCTAAAAACTTTATTGATGCGTCAGGACTTCAAGATAAAAAAGACAAAAACAAATATTTAGTAAAGGATATGACAGCATTAGCCAAAAAAGAAGGCGAAGGTGTTTATATATACAATTGGGTAAGTAAGAATGATAAAAATAAAATCGTTCCTAAAATGTCATTTGTTAAGAATATATCTGACTGGAATTGGGTAGTAGGTACGGGTGTTTATTTGGAAGGTGTGAAAAGAGAAATATTAACAAACATACTTCTTTGTACAGGATTTAATTTTATTGTTTTTATTTTAGCAGTTATTGTTTGTAATATAACTATTGGCCAAAGTATTAATAAACCAATTAAAGCTTTAATTGGTCTTAGTAATAAGCTTGCGGATAACGATTTAAGCTTTGAAATTGCTGATGATAAAAATAACACAGAAATAGGTGAATTAAAAAGAGCTTATAAGTCATCAGTGACTAGTTTGAAGGGGCTTATTCTTGAAGTTTTAAACTCTGTAGAGCAAGTATCTGATAGTTCTAAAAAAATGGAGAGTATTACTTTACAGCTTTCTGAAAGTGCTGAGCAAACTGCTGAAAGTATAGGAAAACTTGCTACCGGTTCAAATGAACAAGCGCAAGACTTGAATGAAAGTTTAGAAGAGTTTAACAGTATAAATTCTTCTGTTAAAGATATTATTGAAAATATGAATAATACTGTTAATATTTCAATAGAAACAGAAGAAATTGTAAGTGAAGGTCAAAATGAGTCGAGCAAAGCTATTAATAAAATGAATACAATTAAAACCGTATCTAATAATATATCATCTACGATTAATGAATTAGGGGATTTGAGCTTAAATATCGGTGAGATTGTAGATTTAATTAAAAATATTGCAAGACAAACAAACCTATTAGCCCTAAATGCTGCTATTGAAGCAGCTAGAGCAGGTGATCAAGGTAAAGGCTTTGCGGTAGTTGCAGAGGAAGTTAAAAAGCTTGCGGATCAATCTGCTAAAGCTACTGATACCATTAATGACATGATTACTGAAGTTCAAACAAAAACAAATGATGCGCTATTAAATATGAATAATGGCGTAAAAGAAATTGAAGAAGGTGTAGATATAATTGATAAAGTGGGTGAGTCTTTAGATAAAATATTGAGCTCAACCAAATTAACTAATAGTGATGTAAGCCAGGTTGCTAATATGTTAAATAGTCTTGCGGTTCACTTTGATAGTATATCTGATAAAATGGAAAATATAGCAGCTATTACAGAAGAATCCGCAGCTATTTCTGAAGAGATAGCTAGTACAACAGAAGAACAATCAGCAAACTCTAGTGAAATAGCTAATAATGCTGAAAAAGCCAATAAATCTATTGAAGAATTAAAGCTTATAGTTTCTAAATTTAAGGTATAAGCTTGTTATAGACTTAAATTAAAATATAATTACATAGCAAACTAAAGGCTTCTTCTTTTTTGAGGAAGCCTTTGGTTCGTCTTCTAATATATACGTAAACAAGGAGACTGGATATATTGATCAACTTCTATATTAAAAGAACTGGTATGCAATTAGTGTGCAAAAATTGCTTTTTGTTTGTTTTTTTGGGTTGAATCTTGCAACATTTTTAAATAAGCATCGAAAAATGTGAGCGTATCTGTAATGCTGTCTATAAATGATTCTATTAGGTCACTGTGTTCGTTACTAGATTCAACTGACTTACAGGAGTTTGATTTTTTGCCTTTTTTAACTTTTTTATCAGAATTATTTTTTGTTTCTTTAAGTTTGTTCTTTTGAATACTTAAAAAAACTGAATTGAACTGGCAAAATGCTTCTTGATCAGGTTTAGGAGTATATTGAAAGTGATTTTGTGCCATGATGGCTGAAAAACATAGATTGGTGTTACTAGCCATTCTAAAGACCTCCTAAAAGAGTATTTTATTTTTAAAATGATGATTTTATAAATATTTAAATAAAAGTGTTAACACGGTTGAACATATTTTAATGTGTTTTTTTATACGGTTTTATGTTTAGAATGTTTTTGCGCTATAAAAGTCCTCCATAATTTTGTAACTATTAACTAGCTTTTGGTTTTAATAAGCTATCTACTACTGCTTTTGATAATCCATTAACTAAAAAGTTTACCGGATTGTTGTCATCCTCCTTTGGCGGAGCGTTATCTTTTTTTGCTGGAGTTAATGCACCTGCAATCATTGACTCTGCAATTGCATTAAAAGGATCTTCTTTTTTTGCTTTACCTCCTTCTTTTTTATCAGTTTTAAATGCACTGTTAACCATTGATTCTGCAATTTTACTTAGTGGATCTTCTTCTTTTTTATCAGGTGTGAATGTATTTTTAATAATTGATTCTGCAATTTTGTTAAAAGGGTCTTCCTTTTTAGAGGTTGTCGGGGGCTTTTCTTTCTTTTTGCTATCTTTTGCTTTATTATCAGCTTTTGGGTCTAGTCCTTTTTTAAGAGCATCTGTTAGTTTTTCTTTAATCGCTTTTGACAACTGTTTTTGTATAGCATTACCTAGTTGCTGCTTAGCAATGTTTGCCATTGCATCTTTAAGCAATTTGTCTACAGAATTTTCTTTATTTTGACCTGATCCTGTTCCGTCTTGATTATTTTCACAGACTTGGGGTTTACTGCCAAAGAGAGGTTCTTCCTTATTTTGACAAACTTTGCTTGTTTGACCTTGTTGGCCATTAAAGTTGTATTTTGCTACTGGTGGTAAATTGGGACCACATGAACCATTTGCTGACATGCTCAAACCTCCTCAATATAGTGCTTAAAGTGATGATTAGTTATTGAACTCACGGTGTAAAAAAGTTTGGAGAGCTTTGATAATTACTATACAAATAAAGCTATAGTAATAAAGCTTAAACTCACGGTTTAAATGAATTATAGAATGAGTACTTTCGATGTAAATAAAGCTAAATTAGTGATAAATTTTAAAATACTTGCTAAATAATGCTACGATGGGGAATGAATAATTTTGATAATAAAATTTTTATTTGAATGGGCTATATATATATAAAGTTATTTTTTTCATGAAAATTGCATGTTTTCTATATAAAACATGCATAAATTTAAAAAAATTATTATTTTTTAGCTTGCAATATTATTAATTTAGAGTGTTTTTATAATTTTAAATATATGATATACTAACTCTAAAAGACTTTTCGGATTATTTAATAATGTTAACTTTAATAAAATAGGTTACTCTCTGAATATGGAAATCTAAAGTTTAATTGATGGGCAGTATAAATAGAAAATTAAAGATAAAAGACTTGGAGCCAAAAAGTTTTGGATGAAAAATTTATAAAAACAAGAGCCGCATTTTTTTCAATACTATCAAATAGCTTTTTAATAATTTTAAAATTTATAGCCGGCTTTGTAACAGGCAGTATTAGTATATTATCAGAAGCATTGCATTCTTTTTCTGACTTGCTGGCCTCTATTATTGCCTTTATATCCGTGAGGATTTCTTCGGAACCTGCGGATGTTGAGCATCAATATGGGCATGGCAAGTTTGAAGATCTTTCCGGAGTAATAGAAGGAGCTTTAATCCTTATTGCGGCTATTTATATTATATATGAATCTATAAACAAAATAATGTCAGGTCATATAGAGCTTATAGAGAGCAACCTTGCAATATTTGTAATGGCTTTTTCCTGTATATTAAATTTGATTGTTAGTAAATATTTATTTAAGGTAGCTAAAAAAACAGACTCTCTTGCTTTATATGCGGATGCACAGCACTTAAGAACTGATATCTATACTTCTTTAGGTGTATTAATAGGTTTGGTTTTAATAAAATTTACAGGTATCTTTATAATAGACCCTATTGTTGCTATTATTGTGGGGATAATAATTATAAAAGCTGGTGTTGACCTTTGTATAGAAGGTGGTAAAAACCTTTTGGATACTTCCTTGCCAGAGTATGAGTCATTTAAAATAAACAAAATTATAAAAGAATCAATTTCTGATAAAATTGTAGACGTGAAAAATGTTAAAACAAGAAAGTCTGGAAACCAAAGAGTTTTAGAGTTTGTATTGGTTGTTGCAAAAGATTTATCTGTAAAAGAAGGTCATGATTATTGTGATTATATAGAAAAAATCATTAAAGAAGAAATTGGTAACATAATAATAACCATACACTTAGAACCCTGTGATGGGGCTTGTGATAGTTGTGACTTAAGGATTGAAAACAGGTGTTATATAAAATAAAAAATTTTTTATCTTATATATTTTGAACCTTGGAAAGAGCTTCTTTTATCAAGTTCTTGGTCGATGGCATTTAAAAGTTTAAATTTTTCGCATAGCCAGTTTGGAGCAACAAGTATTCGCTTAAGCCCATTACCGGCTAATCTATGTATTGTTACTTCTGGGGGCAATAGTTCTAAAAAGTCACAGACTGTATCTATATATTCTTCTGAGGAGAGTAGTTGAAATTCGTTATTTAAATACATTTTTTCTAATTTAGTATTTTTTAAAACGCATAATAAATGAATTTTTACACCATTTATGCCTAAATCAGCTAATGCTTTTGCCGTTTCTAAAATGTCTTTTCTTGATTCTCCGGGTAGTCCTATTATTACATGTGCACAGATGTTAATGCCTTTATTTTTTGTTAGGTTTACGGCATGTAAAAAGTCTTCGTAGCTGTGGCCTCTGTTTATGTGGTTAAGGGTTTTATTATGAATTGTTTGTAGGCCGTACTCTACCCAAACATAATGACTATTTGTATAGCTGCTTATTAGATTTATTTTTTCTATATCCACGCAGTCAGGGCGTGTGCCTATAGATAATCCTATAACATCTTTATGTAAAAGAGCTTCATCATAGATATTTTTTAATCTTTCTACAGGGGCATAGGTATTAGAGTAAGCCTGGAAGTATGATATGAACTTTTGGGCTTTGAATCTGCTCTTTAATTTTTCTACACCAGTTTCAACTTGTTGTTGAATAGAAAGAGAATTGCAGTGAGCTCTGGAGAAAGAGCCACCTTCTTCACAAAAAATACAGCCGCCTGATGATATTCTTCCATCTCTGTTAGGGCAGTCAAAACCTGCATCTAAAGTTATTTTATAAACTTTACAGCCAAACTTGTCTTGCAGGTGTTGGCTGTATTGATTATATTTTTTGGGTATAAACCCGTTTCGTTCTCTCATTTTTTAAGAATTAGCTTCGCTTATATTTAAGCTGCCTTGGTTTATAGATGCAGAGTATACATAGTGCTCACCACATTTTGGGCAGACTACTTCTTGAGAATTATTGTCTTTTAGCTCTACAACTTCAAAGAGAGTTTTGCAAGATGATTGAACACATCTAATTGCTAAGGATGCTCTGATGATTCTAGCCATAATAAAAACCTTTCTTATAAAAAATACATTAGTTTACTAAATTTATTATCTAATAATTTAGCGGATAATAAAATAGTAGTAATTTTGTATTTTTATACTAATTCTTGTTTTTTTAGTTCGGCTCTTATTTTGTCCAGGCCAGATTGAATGATCCTAGATACTCTTGAGGATGATATATTCATTTCATCGGCAAGATCTTTGATTTTTCTGTTTTTAAAAAATCTGTTTTCTAAAACCATTCTTTCTCTTTGAGGTACTTTTTTTAATGCTCGTTTGATTGCAGAGTTTAGTTCTTTAAATTCCAGATTTTCTTCCGGTGTAAAAGAGCTGTCTTTTATTTGGGTTGGATTTTCTGCGTCTGCTAACTCATCAATTGACAGGATGGTTTCGTAGATAGCCTCTCTTACTTGAGTTTTGCTGAGTTCTTCAATGTCTTTGGCTGATTCGTTATTTTTTTCGAATTCGCTAAGCTCTTCTTTATGCTTGGAGTGTTTAAAAGAGTACCATTTGTATCTTCTTCTCAGCTCGTTTTTGATAGCCCATTTAATAGCTGTTGAAATATAAGATATATTGAATTCAGTGCTTTTTTTGTTATTGGTAAGCAATATATGTACTGCCATTGCCCCAATGTTAACAAGTTCTGAATAATCAATTAAATGAGAAGAGATTGATAGTCTTGAATATTCAACGCGAGCTATTGTTTCAATTAGTTCAATGTAATCATTGATCGTTTTGGACTTTTCTTTGTTTAAAGGTTGCATAGGATCACAAAACATTTTAGCTTCTCTCGTACTAACTATTTTGACTTAAAAAATATTAAAAATAAATTTAAAATAAAATAAATTATTTCTATAATATTTGTTTAGTTTTTATGCTGTTTCTAAAGCAGAATATATTAAGGATTTTTAAAACACAAAGGAATTTATCAATTTAATTATTTAATTGTAACTTAAAAAGCTCTTTTTTAACACACGTTTTTAAGATTTTTATTAGGATTTTTTAATGTTTTGGTGTAAAAAACTGATGAGCAAGCACTTAAGGCATTTATTTATTGTTAAGTTATATTAAGAGAATATTGTTTACTGTTTAACATTTTTGGAGAGTTGTAAAATAAATTTGAAGACAGTATGTTATAGTCAGTGTGTCAATTAATAAAAAGTCAAGAACTATTAAAATTGTAAATAATTGAATAATCTGAAATGTATCTTACAGGATTAGTTTAAACGTTTTAGGAGAATGTATGAGAGTTCTGTTTTGTGTTGATAATACTGATATGTCTTATAAAATCATAGAAAAAGGCTTTTCTTTTATAGATAAAGAATGTGAAATTGATTTATTAAATGTTTTTGATTTGAGCGCTATTAAATCTTTTTTAACCAATAAAGACATTGAGACATTAAGTTTAAAAGAATCATCTTTAGATTTTCTTAAAAAATTGGAAGAGAACTTAAAGAATAAAGGTGGGAAAGTAAATAAATCTTTTGTGGAAGAAGGTAAGCCTGCTAACGTTATTTTAGACTTAATAAGTACAGACGTGTATGACCTTGTGGTTATGGGTTCTCATAGTAAAAAAATGATTGAAAAATGGATTGGGAGTGTAAGTCGGCGAGTTGTTTCTAAATCTTGGATACCTGTTTTGATAGTAAAAGTAAATGGGGATTATGAGATTTTTAATAATAAGTATTTGCTAGGGATTGACGGGTCTTTGTACTCTTATAATGCTATTAAAAAGTCTATTGGAATTTTGGATTATACAAATTCTTGTAATAAAATACTAACTGTAAAGCCGGGGTTAGAGTCTTTGCCTTTAGAGATTGTTTCTGATAAGGAATGGTTGCAGAGGGCTTTAACAAAGCAGGAAGAAATAGCTGAGGCTACCTTAAAAGAAGCTGATGAAATAATTAAGGGTAAGATAAAAATAGATGATAAATTAATTTTGGATGGAGATAGTGCCCTTAAGATACTAGAATTTGCTTGTAAAGATAATATTGATTTGATTATTTTAGGTTCTCACGGTAGAGAGGGTGTGTCAGAATTGTTGTTAGGTAGTATTAGTAAGAGGGTTCTCGATAACTCTAGTTGTTCTATATTGATAGTACCGGATAAGCAACTTTATATGTCTAATATTAAAAAGCATACAGCATAAAATAGCAGTTTTAGAATTAAAAGACAAAATAGCCGCTACGGACATAGCGACTATTTTAAACAACTATTACTTATGGGCTTTAGGCTGTACTTTTTTATACTCTGTGACTGTTAAGCTTGTAGGAGCTACAACTTTTTTCTTGACCAAGTCTCCTTCAGGGCTTCTATATTTTTTTACATAGTAAAAGTCGTAGCCTGATGACTCTTTTTCATATGTACGTGTTTCTCCTGCTTTACTACTTCCTGATAAGTATTTTTTTTCAATAGATCCATCTTTTTTATGTTTTAATTCTATTTCCTTGCCTGTTGAAGAATTAAACTTTTTTGTATTAAAAGGAGCTTGGTCTTTTAGGCTTATAAACCTTTGGCGCGTTTTGTCATGTCTGCTTTTTCTAGTGTGCCTTGTAGATAATTTTTCTGGTGTATATGTTTCTTTATAATGATAAACTGTACCATCAATATTTGCAGTACCTTTTTTTATTTTGCTTATTTCTTTACCGCTTTTATCAATGGATGTTTTGGTAAAAGCACTATTGTCTTTATCTAAAGAATAAATGCGTTCTTGTCCCTTTTTGGGTCCCTCTAGGTATTCTTTTATAACGGAGCCTTTTTCGGATTTTAATTTGATTCTATCGCCTTTTGAGCTAAAAGAGTCTATTTCTGCAAAGGCGGCTTGGTCCTTTATATCTTCGAACGTACTTTCTTTTAGATTAAAATCATGCTTTTTTATTCTTTGTAGTGTTGTTTTTTTGTTTTCTTTCAGACCCCTTTCGGTAAACTCAAAGAGCTGATCGCCTATTTTTTTAAGCTCTTGTTTTACTACATCTATTACTTTACCCGCTTTATCAAAGGATTTTTTTGTAAAAATATGGTTTTCAGTATCAAAACTGTACTTACGAGTTTGACCTTTTTTAGGTCCATTTAAGTATTTTTTTTGTAAAGAGCCATCAGTGTGTGTTATAAACTGAATTTTATGACCTTTGGATGAAAGAGATTCTAGTGTTTTAAAAGCAGCTTCGCCTTTTATTTCGTTAAATTTATTAACTCTTTTGTTAAAAGACTTAAAGCTTTGTGTTGCTTGAGTTGCAATATTGTTTAATCCTGGCATGTTGTAAATACCCCTCTTTATTTAACTTTTGTAATTATCCTCACTTAGGGTAGAAAAAAAGAACAAAGAATAAAAGAATAAAATATTTTCATTTTTTTCATATTTTTTTACAATTGTTTATTGTTGCGCAGGAGGAGTTATTACTGTTTCTTTTATCATGATAAAAGACGGAGTTATCCAGCTTTTGTTAAGCTTATTCTTGCACATTTAGCATAGAAGAGAGCTTAAGAGGTTTCTTTTTAAATAGTGTTTCTTTGATAGTTGCATATTTATTTCCGGTTTCAGGCTTTAGTGTTTTTTCTTTTGTTAAGTAGCCGTCTTTATCAAACGTACGCTTGTTAAGCATTCCATGCGCATATTCTTTATACTTACGAATTTGTCCTTCTTTTTTACCACTTAAGTATTTTTTTACTACTTCATTATCCCTAAGTTTTAATTCATAAGTAGAGCCATCTTTTGCTGTTTTTTGCACTTTTCCATTATTATTTTGGGCAATTTCTTCTTTTTTAGAGTTAAGTGTATTGAGTTTATCATCATACATTTTTGAGCTTGTTGTAGAAATGGATTCGGAGTCTTTAGTTATATATTGTGTTTCTTTTAGGGTTCCAAGAGCGTTTTCTGTTCCATGACTTAGCATTGTTTCTTTTATTAAATAGCCATTTTTATCGAGCGTAAGTTTGTTAAATTTTTTTGACTTGCCATTTTTATATTCTGTGTAGAAACTTGTTTGTCCTGTTTTTGGCCCGGTTAGGTGTTTTTTTGTCACTACACCTTTAGTATCACTTAGGCTGTAATAAAATCCTTTTTCATTTTTTAGCACAACGCCTGGATCTTCTACATCATGCCCTCTCTCATTACAAAAATATTTGTACTCTAGCTTATCGCTAAGCTTATTGAGCTTATGATTGTATACACTTGGATCTACAGAAGAAACTGTTTCTGTTGTTTTATATAAACCGTCGCTGGTTTGAACGGATCCTTTTATGATAACCGGTTCGTCAAGAGCCAGCTTTTTAGCATTGTCACTTGTCGCCACTGTAGCTTGTTTTGATGTTTGGGCTGTAAATTCATCAACGCTAAAAGCAGGAGCTGTAGATGCTACCTTTGTATATTCAGTAGTTGTAGTTATTTTAGGGGTTAATACTTTTTCTTTTAGTATATCTCCATTTGGAGCGTATGTTGTTTTTGTGAAGTTATTTTTGCCTTGCTCATATACATACGTTCTTCCTTCTTTGCCTCCCTTGATATATTTTTTCATAAAACCACTGCAATAGTTTGCAGACTTAAGGTAGTAGTCTTTATCCTCTTTTATAGAAAGAAAATCACTTTTATTATTCATTCTTTCTGTATATTTAGCGAGTTTCTTTTTAAATGCGCTCTCGGGAGTGCTGCTAGTTATTTTTGTAAATTTATATTCGGAGTTATTAATATGAACAGTTTTTTTAGGAGCTTGTTTTTTAGTTGGAGCAGGCTTAGGTGTTTGAGGATGTTTAACCTCTTGAGCTTTTTTAGAAGTATATGATGAAGAAGACTTATCAGCAGGTACTTTTGGAGTTTCTGCTGTAACACTGCTACTTGCCGCAGATTTTTGTTGAGGTTGAACTGTGTACTTAGTACTTATTACTATGTTGTCAGATTTTAGTACTTTTTTCTTTATTAAATTACCTTTTGAATCGTATGCTGTTTTTTCGAGGCATTTATTATCGGCAAGTTTATATACACGTTTTTGTCCATCTTTTCTCCAGCCCTGTAGGAGGCCTTTTCGTACATAAGTTTTTGTAATTAATCCGTTTTTATCTTGTTTTAAATAATAATTTTTGCCAGCTATCTCATAAGAACATCCTAGAAGTTTTTCCTTAAAAAAATGTTTCCTTACGTTGAATTTAACGTCTTTTTTTGAAAAGAAATCCTTGTTTGCATTATAAGTTTTTTCTGTGAATTTATAACTACGCTCACCAACTTTAACCGTACCTGTTTTAATGTTTTTTCTTAATAACTTACCTAGTCCCACACCCATCATATTGCATACCCAGCCTCCATACTTTTAAAATACTTTTTATTTACCTGAATAACTTTTATAAATTTTAATACAAAAGTAATAAAAAAGAGACAACTCTTTTTGTAGAATTATCTCTTTTTCGTAATTATAAACTTTTTATTTTAGCTGTTTAGTTTTCAATCGGAATGATTAATTTTCTTCCAGCTACAATAAAGTTAGAATTTCTTAGATTGTTAGCTCTTTGTATTTTTCTAACATACATAGGTGCAGATGAACCATAGAATTTGAGGGCAATAGTTTCTAAAGAATCGCCGTTTCTAATTCTATAAGTTTGTGTAATTGTACGACTTATGTCTTCGTCTGTCGCAGGTGTTATGCTGATTGGACTAGACAGTGAAGACTCTGTGTTTGCCTTTTTCCACAAATTTAGATCTGCAAAACTTTCTGAAGAGTTTCCTAAATTAAATAATGAAAGCAAAAGGAACATTGATAATGCACCGGCTAAAAAACCTATAATCAGATATAAGCCATGAGACTTTTCATCTCTTTGATTAAACTTAAAATCTTGCCATAATTTATCCAATTCGCGATCTTTTTCGTTTCTGATATATACGCCTGGTGAGGAATCATATGGCATAGATTTCTCTGATATTAATTCTTCCAATGCTTTAATCCTTTCTTTTGACAAGTTGGATTTATGTAAA